>NZ_SORI01000003.1:239462-243937 GCF_004366815.1 Aminivibrio pyruvatiphilus
TCGCCCCCCATGCGGGGGCGTGAGTTGAAACAGATCCCTGCCCGCCCGACGATCGCCCCGATGGCGTCGCCCCCCATGCGGGGGCGTGAGTTGAAACGATCTGCAGCCAGAGGCGGGTGGTGTTTTCCGGGTCGCCCCCCATGCGGGGGCGTGAGTTGAAACCACAATTCTATCTTGCGATACGGAAGACAGCGTGTCGCCCCCCATGCGGGGGCGTGAGTTGAAACGGGATGACGGAGCGGGACCTCCTCGACGGAATGGTCGCCCCCCATGCGGGGGCGTGAGTTGAAACCGGAGTTCCAGGACGGTGCGGTTAGAACTGCTCAAGTCGCCCCCCATGCGGGGGCGTGAGTTGAAACGAGTTGAAAGCACCGTTGTTCCCGTTGCCGGCGGTCGCCCCCCATGCGGGGGCGTGAGTTGAAACAACGAGACCCTCTACCGTGAAATCACCGAAACGTCGCCCCCCATGCGGGGGCGTGAGTTGAAACGCGAATGGTGCGCTCGAGAATATCCCAGAGAAGGTCGCCCCCCATGCGGGGGCGTGAGTTGAAACACCTGCGGCAAGCTCCTTGTCGCCCGGGAAGAACGTCGCCCCCCATGCGGGGGCGTGAGTTGAAACGTCCACGATGACCGTGGTGGCGTCGGTGACCAGCGTCGCCCCCCATGCGGGGGCGTGAGTTGAAACTTTCCGGCGAGGATGGCGTCTATCTGTTCGATGTCGCCCCCCATGCGGGGGCGTGAGTTGAAACCAGGTGTCCGCTGACGACGGTGCGACGTTTTATGTCGCCCCCCATGCGGGGGCGTGAGTTGAAACACGACGCCCGCTCCTTCCCTGCCACCGGATAGGTCGCCCCCCATGCGGGGGCGTGAGTTGAAACTCGTAGTGGGAATCCATGGGCGTGTCGAGGATGTCGCCCCCCATGCGGGGGCGTGAGTTGAAACCACAAACCCTCCGACAGCCCCCGTGAAGCCGGGGGTCGCCCCCCATGCGGGGGCGTGAGTTGAAACCGGTGAAGAAAGGGCGTCCGAAAAAAAGCGGCGGCGGGTCGCCCCCCATGCGGGGGCGTGAGTTGAAACGATGTCCTCTGCACTCACGCCGGAGAACCCCTGGTCGCCCCCCATGCGGGGGCGTGAGTTGAAACCTTACGGCCGCCGTTGACGTCCAGCTCGACCATGTCGCCCCCCATGCGGGGGCGTGAGTTGAAACAGGACGTCGAATTTACCTAACAGGTAAGATAGTGGTCGCCCCCCATGCGGGGGCGTGAGTTGAAACTACACGAGCGCAGGTCATGGTCCACCTGCTCCAGTCGCCCCCCATGCGGGGGCGTGAGTTGAAACTTAACCCATCCAATCCAAAACAGCGTCCAGAAACGTCGCCCCCCATGCGGGGGCGTGAGTTGAAACGTGCCATCTTGCACCTCCTCGAAATAAAACAGGGGTCGCCCCCCATGCGGGGGCGTGAGTTGAAACACCGTCCACGATCCTCCGGCGCAAAATCATGGAGTCGCCCCCCATGCGGGGGCGTGAGTTGAAACTTTGCGCCAGAGGTCAATTGCCTTCTCGTGCGCGTCGCCCCCCATGCGGGGGCGTGAGTTGAAACCTCTGCTCCTTCGGCGACATCCGCGAAAACGCCAGGTCGCCCCCCATGCGGGGGCGTGAGTTGAAACCCCCCGCGCCGCACTGCCCGAGGCGGCGAACCGGTCGCCCCCCATGCGGGGGCGTGAGTTGAAACCATCCGCGTGACGAACAAAATGCGCATGGCGATTGTCGCCCCCCATGCGGGGGCGTGAGTTGAAACGAGACGTTATTACTTGGAAAACAGGTGGGTATAGTCGCCCCCCATGCGGGGGCGTGAGTTGAAACTTGCTGGCATTCTCTCCTTGTACTTGTGTCCTGTCGCCCCCCATGCGGGGGCGTGAGTTGAAACCATCAGCCGGGTCAAAATACCCCCGGTGGCGAGGTCGCCCCCCATGCGGGGGCGTGAGTTGAAACCAGACTTCGAGCGGAATAAAAGCCGCTACATCGGGTCGCCCCCCATGCGGGGGCGTGAGTTGAAACATGATCAAGTCCCCCTCGCTGGCTGCCCTGATAGGTCGCCCCCCATGCGGGGGCGTGAGTTGAAACCGTCCAATCAGCGTCAATCGTGACGACAGCCGAGGTCGCCCCCCATGCGGGGGCGTGAGTTGAAACATCGAAGGACGTGTCTATAAGCTGCTGCACTTTCGTCGCCCCCCATGCGGGGGCGTGAGTTGAAACCAAATCCCGTGCCCGGTAGAGGAGTGCGGACCTGTCGCCCCCCATGCGGGGGCGTGAGTTGAAACTCTATCAATTCTCGCGCGCTCTCTATCGTCTGCCGTCGCCCCCCATGCGGGGGCGTGAGTTGAAACACTGCGTCGTTGCGGACGGCCTCAACATCAATCGTCGCCCCCCATGCGGGGGCGTGAGTTGAAACGTACACCTCGTCTGTACGGTACCCGGCGTCAACGTCGCCCCCCATGCGGGGGCGTGAGTTGAAACGCAGAAGGAATCCCCGATCTCCCTGTCAAGGGTGTCGCCCCCCATGCGGGGGCGTGAGTTGAAACATTTTCAGTCTTTCCGACAAGCTCCATCGGGAGGTCGCCCCCCATGCGGGGGCGTGAGTTGAAACCCTTTACCTCTTTTGCTACCCCCATCAGCTCACGTCGCCCCCCATGCGGGGGCGTGAGTTGAAACAAATCCGGGATCATGCAGGTGGTGTCCGGGCCGAGTCGCCCCCCATGCGGGGGCGTGAGTTGAAACACAGGGCAGGAAGCCGACCCTATCAGCCTTGCCGTCGCCCCCCATGCGGGGGCGTGAGTTGAAACACTGGCGTCCTGCATTTCTGCAGCCTGGTCGAAGTCGCCCCCCATGCGGGGGCGTGAGTTGAAACCATTCAGACGGCATCTTCGGTCACTTCCTGCATTGTCGCCCCCCATGCGGGGGCGTGAGTTGAAACTGCATTTTCGTGGCCCAGTAGACGTTTTTGTATCGTCGCCCCCCATGCGGGGGCGTGAGTTGAAACGAGACGACGACTGACCTGCTGCCCCACCAGGCGGTCGCCCCCCATGCGGGGGCGTGAGTTGAAACCGTGTGATATATCCCGTGTCCTTGGTGCTGGGGGTCGCCCCCCATGCGGGGGCGTGAGTTGAAACCACCGGTTCGTCGATATAGAATTCCACCGCCCGGGTCGCCCCCCATGCGGGGGCGTGAGTTGAAACGTTTCTCAAGTTCCGTCATCAGGAAGAGCACCAGTCGCCCCCCATGCGGGGGCGTGAGTTGAAACGGCTTAAAGGTTGACAGGGCCACATGCTGGAACGTCGCCCCCCATGCGGGGGCGTGAGTTGAAACGTCAGGAAGCTCTCGAAGGTGCAGCGCTTCATCGTCGCCCCCCATGCGGGGGCGTGAGTTGAAACAGAAAGTCCAGGGGAGACCCCACCAGCTGGTACGTCGCCCCCCATGCGGGGGCGTGAGTTGAAACAACTTGCACGATAAAAAGCTCCTTGGGGCCTGGTCGCCCCCCATGCGGGGGCGTGAGTTGAAACCACTTGAGGTCATGCTCGTGCATGCAGGTCCGGGTCGCCCCCCATGCGGGGGCGTGAGTTGAAACGGTCAAGGGCGACGACCGTTCGCCCGCCTGGACGTCGCCCCCCATGCGGGGGCGTGAGTTGAAACATAAACATGACCGACGAGTGCACCGCATCCCACGTCGCCCCCCATGCGGGGGCGTGAGTTGAAACTGATCCGCCCCTCCACCAGGACGCCCTGCCCTTGTCGCCCCCCATGCGGGGGCGTGAGTTGAAACATTGCCATCAGCGTCGTAGATGCTTCCACCATCGTCGCCCCCCATGCGGGGGCGTGAGTTGAAACTACGCCAACGGCTTCAAGTACAGCGAACGGGTCCGTCGCCCCCCATGCGGGGGCGTGAGTTGAAACAGCCGTTCGAGGTTGTTGACCTTCCCCCCGCGCGTCGCCCCCCATGCGGGGGCGTGAGTTGAAACGACGAGCGAAACGGCCACCATCACGGCAAACATGTCGCCCCCCATGCGGGGGCGTGAGTTGAAACGCACCTGCACGCGTCCCAGTAGAGCCGCTGATAGGTCGCCCCCCATGCGGGGGCGTGAGTTGAAACTGATCCGCCCCTCCACCAGGACGCCCTGCCCTTGTCGCCCCCCATGCGGGGGCGTGAGTTGAAACATTGCCATCAGCGTCGTAGATGCTTCCACCATCGTCGCCCCCCATGCGGGGGCGTGAGTTGAAACTACGCCAACGGCTTCAAGTACAGCGAACGGGTCCGTCGCCCCCCATGCGGGGGCGTGAGTTGAAACAGCCGTTCGAGGTTGTTGACCTTCCCCCCGCGCGTCGCCCCCCATGCGGGGGCGTGAGTTGAAACGACGAGCGAAACGGCCACCATCACGGCAAACATGTCGCCCCCCATGCGGGGGCGTGAGTTGAAACGT
>NZ_SORI01000003.1:244035-246947 GCF_004366815.1 Aminivibrio pyruvatiphilus
CGCCCCCCATGCGGGGGCGTGAGTTGAAACGACGAGCGAAACGGCCACCATCACGGCAAACATGTCGCCCCCCATGCGGGGGCGTGAGTTGAAACGTCTTTCCGGGGCGAACACGGACGGCGATTATGAGGTCGCCCCCCATGCGGGGGCGTGAGTTGAAACGTGAAGACGTCGACGTAGGACACGTCAGGCCCGGTCGCCCCCCATGCGGGGGCGTGAGTTGAAACACCATGGAGGAAGTGTAATGAACAGGGTGACACGTCGCCCCCCATGCGGGGGCGTGAGTTGAAACGGTCAAGGGCGACGACCGTTCGCCCGCCTGGACGTCGCCCCCCATGCGGGGGCGTGAGTTGAAACGTGATCCGATGGTGGTGGGTGTCCAGGATACAGGTCGCCCCCCATGCGGGGGCGTGAGTTGAAACCGAATGGCGCAATGCCCACGACACACTGGAATTGTCGCCCCCCATGCGGGGGCGTGAGTTGAAACCAGTCCGGGCGCGGGTACGAAAGGCAGCTGAACAGTCGCCCCCCATGCGGGGGCGTGAGTTGAAACACAGGTCTTTGGGAACGCATCACATCATGGGAGGTCGCCCCCCATGCGGGGGCGTGAGTTGAAACCCCGAACGGCAGTGAGGGGCAGGTATGGAGAAGTCGCCCCCCATGCGGGGGCGTGAGTTGAAACGAGAACACGGGAAAGCGCAGGCTGTGGAGCCCGGTCGCCCCCCATGCGGGGGCGTGAGTTGAAACTGATGAACAGCTTCTTAAGACTATTGAATGGGAGGTCGCCCCCCATGCGGGGGCGTGAGTTGAAACTGAGCATGCCCAGCGGACCCGGACTATGGCACCCGGTCGCCCCCCATGCGGGGGCGTGAGTTGAAACGGCAGAGGAACGGGAAATATCAATGGGACGTGTGTCGCCCCCCATGCGGGGGCGTGAGTTGAAACATGCCTAAGTACAAGCTGATCGGCAAGGCCAGCAAGGTCGCCCCCCATGCGGGGGCGTGAGTTGAAACATTCGTGATAAATACGGTGTCGGCGACAAACTCGTCGCCCCCCATGCGGGGGCGTGAGTTGAAACACCATGGCAAAGGAAAAGAACGACAACATCATCAGTCGCCCCCCATGCGGGGGCGTGAGTTGAAACCACTCCCGTCGAGCCGAAGCCGGCCGCTCCCCGGTCGCCCCCCATGCGGGGGCGTGAGTTGAAACCGTTCCAGGGAGGTGCGGACGTCGTTCGGCGCCGCGTCGCCCCCCATGCGGGGGCGTGAGTTGAAACTCGACGAGGTGATCGGAAGCCTGGGCGAGGACGGTCGCCCCCCATGCGGGGGCGTGAGTTGAAACACGTTCTCCTCTTCGCCGCCGCGGAAAGGATGGGTCGCCCCCCATGCGGGGGCGTGAGTTGAAACCTTGAGGGAGACGGGGCAGGCCCACACCACCCGGGTCGCCCCCCATGCGGGGGCGTGAGTTGAAACCAGCTCCGCGGCCTGGCGCCGCTCCCACTCCTCGTCGCCCCCCATGCGGGGGCGTGAGTTGAAACATGAAGCTGGGCATCATCCACTCGACCGTGTCCGTCGCCCCCCATGCGGGGGCGTGAGTTGAAACTCCAAAGTGGCTGGTGACTCCATGTCCTCGAGGGTCGCCCCCCATGCGGGGGCGTGAGTTGAAACGTGATTGCCGCCAGCGAAGGGTACGGGCACCGCAGTCGCCCCCCATGCGGGGGCGTGAGTTGAAACTCCACCTCCTGCGTGAGGTGGAAATACTGCTCGGTCGCCCCCCATGCGGGGGCGTGAGTTGAAACTCCGTCAGGCTTGCTCCTGTGATCAGACGAACGAGTCGCCCCCCATGCGGGGGCGTGAGTTAAAACCTCAACGGCGACGGTGACGGTGAGCCCCTCGGGAGTCGCCCCCCATGCGGGGGCGTGAGTTGAAACCAAAACCTCTTTCCTGCCTTGGTAGCTGCTCCGTCGCCCCCCATGCGGGGGCGTGAGTTGAAACCATCAGGACAGCCGGGGTATCTCCGGCTCGCAGGTCGCCCCCCATGCGGGGGCGTGAGTTGAAACCCCGCACCCGCCCCAAGGGGCTGCACCGTGAGGGTCGCCCCCCATGCGGGGGCGTGAGTTGAAACATCGTGACCAGCCCGGCGAAGTGGAGGACACAGCGTCGCCCCCCATGCGGGGGCGTGAGTTGAAACAGGACCGTCAGTTCCTCGTAAAACCATCCGGGCGGTCGCCCCCCATGCGGGGGCGTGAGTTGAAACCACGTAGAGCTCCCTGACCAGCGGTTCCAGCACCGTCGCCCCCCATGCGGGGGCGTGAGTTGAAACGAGGAAGATTTTGGATGAGGCGCAGCGACTGGTAGTCGCCCCCCATGCGGGGGCGTGAGTTGAAACGTAGTCGTTGCCCCCCGTGGTGGCGAGAGCGGTGTCGCCCCCCATGCGGGGGCGTGAGTTGAAACACATTGACGGTGATCATGGCAGCTCTACCGCACAGGTCGCCCCCCATGCGGGGGCGTGAGTTGAAACATTTTCATCGCGGTCGAAAAAGCCGCGCCCTACGTCGCCCCCCATGCGGGGGCGTGAGTTGAAACGATCCTGCTGCCGGCACGATGGGCCAGGAGTTCGTCGCCCCCCATGCGGGGGCGTGAGTTGAAACCCTGGCGTTGACCCTGAGGCCCAGCAGCCTTCTGGGTCGCCCCCCATGCGGGGGCGTGAGTTGAAACGTCTTGACGTAGAGATGCTTCACCTTCGGCCACGGTCGCCCCCCATGCGGGGGCGTGAGTTGAAACCATGATTTACTGATACCGTGCCACGTTCGATCGGGGTCGCCCCCCATGCGGGGGCGTGAGTTGAAACCTCCACCACGGTTACCATTGCCACCACTTGGAGGTCGCCCCCCATGCGGGGGCGTGAGTTGA
>NZ_SORI01000004.1 GCF_004366815.1 Aminivibrio pyruvatiphilus
TGGTCTTCGGGAAGCCAGTCCTCAATGGACTGGGGGAGTATGTACGGAGTCGCTCTGTCTACTGTCTGGAATCTGGTCACCATGCTCTTTCGCCGCCTTTGGTCGGGATGAGTCTATTTTATCCGATGTGGCCTAAGTCCGACAGGCTCCTAGACTGCGAAAGACTTGAGGAAATGCACAATGTAATATGATAAAGTTTTCAACACTTTAGGAGACAGCATTATGCCCCTATATCTGGACAAAAATGAAAATCCTTTCCAGACGCCGAAGGAAATCAGGGATGCTGTTGCGAAAAAGATTTCCGGTCTTCAGTTTAACAGGTACCCTGATCCGGGGTACCCTTTCCTGAAGCGTAAGCTCGCCGGTCTTGCAGACCTTTCTCCGGAATCCGTGGTGATCGGCAACGGCGGCGATGAAATCCTCGGGATGGTTTTCTCCCGCTTTGTACGCCCCGGAGATCAGGTTCTGACGTTTTCTCCCACTTTTTCAGAGTATTACAGGCTGTCCCGACTCGCCGGAGCGAGGCATATTACTCTTCCCATCCACCTGGAGGGGGAGGAACCGGTTTTTCCCGCCGGGGCTTTTCTCGAAGCGGTTGAAAAGGAAAAGCCGGCTCTTGTTCTTCTCGACACGCCGAACAACCCCACCGGAAAAAGCCTGCCTTCTTCTTTTATCGGAGATGTAATTGCCCGAAGTGAGTCCTTCGTGGTAGTTGATGAAGCCTACGGAGAATTCGGAGAAAGCACCTTTCTGGCGGGCCTTTCAGGGGCCCGGGTTCCTGACAACGTTATAGTTCTGAAGACGCTCTCTAAGGCATGGGGAATGGCCGGGGTGCGCTTCGGATGGGCATACTGCGGAGCTTCTGCCGCATCCGCCCTGGAAGAGGCGAGGAGTCCCTTCAATGTGGGAATTTTTACGGAAGCTGCGGCGGAGGTTGTCCTGGAATATCCCGGGTTCCCGGCCCTCTCCGCTGAAAGAGTGAAGAAACTGAGGGATGTTGTCCGGGAAGGCATCAATACCCTTGAAGGCTGGAAGGCCTTCGGGAGCGACGGGAATTTTCTTCTGCTGCGGTTGCCTGTTCCGGAAGGTGAGGTTCGTTCTGCTGCGGAAGGGCGCTTTTGTTTCAAGTTTCTCGATCTGACGCCGGAAACAGGGGACGGGCGTTGCTGGATCAGGCTGACGATCGGCACAGAGGATGAAATGACTGAAGTTCTCCGTTTCTTTTCTTCACTGGGGAATAATCCGGAACGGTTCAGAAGCCGAGGAGGTGCCATTGATGGTCGAAAAATGGAAGGATAAATTGACGGATCAGCTCTGCCAAGCGCTTCTCTCCCTCGAAACTCCGGAGGAAATTTACAGTTTCCTCGAAGACGTGGCAACCATTGGGGAAATCAGGGCTCTGGCCCAGCGGCTTGAAGTGTCCCGGCTCCTCAGCGAGGGATACACATACCCCCAGATTGCCCAGCAGACAGGCGCCAGCACCGCCACAATCAGCCGGGTGAAAAAATTTCTGGAATACGGAGCTGACGGCTACAAGATAGTGCTTGAAAGGCTGCGGAAGGAAGAATCCTGAAAATCGCCCCGCACGGAAAAAACGGGCCCCTCATGAGAGGGGCCCGTTTTTTCCGTTATAGGGACAGAGTCCGGAGATCCGGCATTTTCCGCAGGCCGGTTTTCTTGCACCGCAGACGCCCCTGCCGTGTTCGATGATATTAATGTGTCCCCCGTAAAAACGCTCCCGGGGAACCCATTTCTCGAGGAGAACCTGCATTTCTTCCGGCGCGGTCTTTTCCGAAACCCACTCCATGCGTCTGCAGAACCTTGCAATGTGGGTGTCCACAGGAAAAGCCGGTTTCCCGAGATCGAACAGCATGACGCAGGCGATGGTTTTTGCGCCGATACCCGGCAGCGAGGAAAGGTATTCCCTGACCTTCGTGCCTTCCCAGCCCCTGAGTTCCTTCAGCGAGTAGGTCCCAAAGGTTTTCCTGATCGTATCGAGGATGCGGAGCAGTCTTTCCGATTTTGTTTTCGCCAGCCCGGCGGGCCTGATGCATTCGGCGATGTCTTCGGAGGAAGCACCGGCTGCTGCGTTCCATTCCGGAAAGCGGGCCTTGAGAGCGTCAAAGGCCCTGTCCCTGTTTCGGTCATTGGTGTTCTGGGAAAGCAGGGTCAGCACAAGCCCGTCGAGGGGTTCCTCATGAGCCAGGTCCGGAGGAGCCGATTCATTCCCCCACATCTTTTCCAGGCCGTCAAATACCTCGTCGATTGCGGCGGGTCGGGGAAAGCTACTCTTCGCCATCGTTTTCGTCTTCCTCCGCCTCGAGCTTGTACTTTTTCTTGAGTTTGGCCCCTTCCTTCATCCATTTCTTGAGCCTGTTTTTCACTTTCCTGTGGATGGTGGAAGGAGAAACGCCGGTAAGGAGCTCGATGCCTTCGTCAATGGTCTTGACGGAAAACACTCCGAACATGCCGTCCTTTACCGCTTCCAGGATTTTTTCCTCGAGCATGAGATGGCGGACGTTCTGGACCGGAATGATAACGCCCTGCTCCCCGGTGAGGCCGCGGTGTTCGCAGTACTGGAAAAATCCTTCGATTTTCTCGTTGACTCCGCCGATGGGCTGAATGTTGCCGAACTGATCCACCGATCCGGTCACGGCGAATCCCTGCTTCAGGGGGACACCGGAAAGGGCGGAAAGAAGGCAGTACAGCTCCGTTGAAGAGGCGCTGTCTCCCTCGATGCCTCCGTACATCTGTTCGAAGGTTATGCGGGCGGAAAGGGAAAGGGGCATGTCCTGGGCGTATTTCCTTCCGAGGTAACTCGTCAGGATGAGCAGTCCCTTGTTGTGGATCGGCCCGGTGAGCTTTACTTCCCGTTCGATGTTGACAACGCCTTCCTGCCCCATGTAGACGTTCGCGGTTATCCGGGAGGGGTGCCCGAAACGATAGTCCATGAGATCCACCACGGAGAGGCCGTTGATCTGGCCGACGATTTCCCCGGATGTGTCAATCCTGATGACCCCGTCCTCGTAGGCCCTGGCGATCCGTTCCTGGATCAGGTTTGAACGGAACTTCTTCTCTTCCACCGCCTTCTGCACGTGCCGGCCGGTGACGAGGGAGGCTCCGTCCGCTTTTGCCCACGCTGATGACTCCACGATGACTTCTGTTATTTTGTTGAACTCGGTGGATATTCTTTCCTGGTCGTCGGAAATTCTGCTCGACCAGTCGATGACTTCCGCAACTCCGGAAGCGTCGAAGGGCAGTCCGTTCTCCCGCTTCAGACAGGTGGCGATAAACCGGGCCATCTGCTGTTCCGTCTCCGCGGTCCTCAGCATGTCCGTGTCGAAGTCGGCCTTTATCTTGAACATTTTCAGGAACTCGGGATCGTAATATTGAAGCAGGGCGTACAGGTAGGGGGTTCCCACCATGACGACCTTGAGTCGGATGGGAAGAGGCTGGGGTCTCAGGGAGGAGACGGGAACCGCACCGTACTGCTCGCCCAGGTTTTCAATGTTCGCCTCTCCCGTCCTGAGTACCCGCTTGAGCGCTTCCCATGACATGAAATTAAGAAGGACTTTCTCCGCATCAAGAACGAGAAATCCGCCGTTTGCCTTCTGGAAGGCTCCGGGCACGATCTTCCTGAAGTCGGTGTAGAGATATCCCTGGCGGCTTTCGTATTCAACTTTTCCTGAGAGATTGTAGTATGTCGGGTTGGTCTCCCATATGACGGGAGAACCGTGCTCGGGGTCGTTGCAGACAAAGACGTTTACGGTATAGCGGGTGAAGTCTATGTCGGCGTTTTCGTCTTTCGCCGCGGCGACGAAGATGCTGAAGTTATCGATGATGTCTTCCGTCAGGGCGTCAATCCAGGAACAGAGGATCTCGGTCGTTCCGAACTTCTCCTTCACGTCCTGGAGGTAGGGGGTTATGGCGTTTCTGCATATTTCCGCCTCCAGCTTGACGATACGCTCCTTCAGCCCTTTCTCCAGGTCACGGATTTTCCTGAGTGTGTCCAGGGTTTTCTGGGAAACTTCTTCCGATTTTTTCTGCCAGGACTTCTGATCCTCGTCGGAAAGGGCCTCGAACTCCTCCTGCTGGATTTCCCGCTTCATTTTTTCCCCGTTTTCGCCTTCCTCCTCGGTGAGGGGAATATTGACGAATCCCTGGGGAGTCCTCTTCAGGGAGAATTCCTTTTCCGCAGCCCAGGCCTTCACCTCTTCCATAAGCTGGTTGACCTCTTCCTGGAATTCTTTGACCAGCTGTGCCTTTGCGTCTTCGTACTGGCTCTTCTCGAAGGCCTTGCTGATGGAGATCTTGAGTTCTTCAAGAAGTTCATCAAAGGCAGCGCCGAGAGCCTTTCCTTTCCCTGCCGGGAGGTTTATCGCCAGCGGCTGTCCAGGATCATCAAAGTTATAAACGTACACCCAGTCGTCCGGGGCCGCTCGTTTCGCTGCCGCCGACCTTAGCCGCTCGAGAGAGTAGGTTGTTCTGCCGCTGCCGGGGTTGCCGAGGACAAAAATGTTGTAGCCCTTGCTCTCCACCTCCAGGCCGAAGGAAATGGCGGAAACGGCCCGTTTCTGGCCGATAAATTCCTGCAGGGGCTGAAGGTCCTCCGTTGTGCTGAAGCCGAGAGACCTGATATCTGTTTTTTTTCGAAGCTGTTCCAGTGAAATCTGTTTTCCTCCAGAGTGTTTTGCCATAGAGATATCCTCCCGGAATATGTCTTGTATTCGGTGCCTTTTCAGCAGTCGATTCCCTTTCTGGCCAGAATTCCCTTCCTGTAGGGATGTTTCACCTCGGCCATGTCTGTCACAAGGTCAGCTATTTCTATCAGCTCGGTCGGAGGATTCCTCCCCGTGAGCACCACTTCCACGTGGAGCGGTTTTCGTTTCAGGAGTTCGAGGACTTCCGCAAGGGGTACCAGGCCGAATGAGAGGGCTACGTTGATTTCGTCCAGAATGACAAGATCATAACATCCGGAGAGAAGGACCTGCCGGGCCGCCTGCAGTCCTTTTTCCGCTTCGGCGAAATCAACGGGGTCAATTTGCCCGGGATAGATGTAATCAGGACGGCCCGTTTGGATGAGCTTGACTCCGGGAAGAAATGAGAGCCCCCGGACTTCGCTGTAGAGCCATCCTTTCATGAACTGGATAAAAGCGGTCTTTCCGCCGCATCCGGTCATGCGAACCACGAGTCCCAGGGCACTTGTTGTTTTACCTTTGCCTTCACCCATATAAACATGAATGAGACCGAAGTCCAAAAGCGACATGGCTTCATCACCCCGTTCCACTATGCACCTCTTTCTTTGTATATTACAATGCATTCAGATTGGAGGTTTGTCAATGCTTTTCCACAGAAAGATTCTCGTCTCCGGCATCGTTCAGGGTGTCGGATTTCGTCCTTTTTGCGCCCGACTGGCAGAAAAACTTGGTCTTGCCGGATCGGTCAGAAATACGTCGGGAGGAGTTGAAGTCGAGCTCACCGGTGAACCTGAGGTCCTGGACAGGTATCTCCACGCTCTTTCCACAGAGAATCCCCCGGCTTCCGTAATTACTTCGGCCGTTGTTCTCGAGGACCGCCGGGCGGAGGATTCGGGGGAAACGGCTTTCAGGATTCTCGAGAGCAAAAAGGAAGAAGAGCTGTCTGTGCTCATCCCGCCGGATCTTGCTGTCTGCGATGACTGCGTGTCAGAGATGCGGGACCCGTCCGACAGGAGATACCGGTATCCTTTTATTAACTGCACGAACTGCGGCCCCAGGTACACGATCATACGGGACCTCCCCTACGACCGGCCGAAGACGGCCATGGCCCCGTTTGCCATGTGTCCTTCCTGCAGCAGAGAATATCATGACTCTTTTGACAGGAGGTTCCATGCGCAGCCCAACGCCTGTTTCGACTGTGGTCCTTCGGTATGGCTGGCCGACGGCGGAGGGACCGTTCTCTGCCGCGGAGACGAAGCGGTCAGGGAATGCTCGGCCTTTCTCGAAGAGGGACGGATTGTAGCTGTTAAAGGCATCGGAGGGTTTCACATTGCATGCACGCCCTTCAGCGATGAGACAGTGACACTGCTGCGGCAGAGAAAAGGGAGAAAAGACAAGCCGTTTGCGGTTATGGCTTCTTCCATGGAAGAGGCGGAGAGGATGGCATATATCCCTGGAAGTGCCAGGGATCTGCTTCTTTCTCCGAGAAAGCCCATTGTTCTCTGCTGCCGGAGAACGAAATATCCCCTTTCGGAACTTGTGGCGCCGGGCCAGAAAACGGTGGGGCTGCTCCTCCCCTATTCACCTCTTCACCTGCTGATCCTTGAAGAAAAAAAAGCCCTGATCATGACCAGTGCGAATTTTTCCGATGAACCCATCGTTTCCTCGAACGAAAAAGCCCTCTCCGCCCTTGCGGGGATTGCAGACTTTTTTTTGCTCCATGACAGGGAAATTTATATGGCCATCGATGATTCGGTAGCCGCTCCCCTGGGACGGTCATACTTCCTTCTCCGGAGAGCGAGAGGGTATACACCCGCCCCCATGGCCATCCAGGAAGATACGCCGGTCATTCTCGGAGCGGGAGCGGAAATGAAGTCCACATTCTGCGTTTCAAAAGGAAACCTCGTTTTCCCGGGGCAATACCTTGGAGACATGAAACAGCGGGAAACGGCAGCCTATTTCGGCCGGGCGATGAAACACTTCATGACGTTGTACGGCCTCAGCCCGGAATACCTTGTCCATGATCTTCATCCCCAGTTCCTTTCCACCGCTGCCGCCCTGATGAACCTTCCTTCCTTTGAGGGAGAAAGATTGGCAGTACAGCATCATCACGCCCACCTCGCTGCATGCCTGCTTGAAAACGGCGTCAGGGGCCCTGCCATAGGGGCGATTTTTGACGGCACCGGATATGGTCCGGACGGAACCGTCTGGGGCGGAGAATTTCTTGTGGGGGATTGTTCGGGTTTCTCCAGGAAAGGGCACTTCCATCCTTCCCGCCTTCCCGGAGGTGATGCCGCCGTGATGGAGCCCTGGCGGTACGGGCTTTCACTTCTCGCCGAGACCATGGGACCAGAAACGGCACTGCCGCTGGGGGAGAAACTCTGGCCGGCCAGAAAAGCAGTGATCCGTCAGGTTCTTTCCGTTCTCCGGATCTCGCCGCTCACGACCTCCTGCGGAAGATTCTTTGACGGCGTTTCCGCCCTTCTGGGACTTGCGGAAAAAATCACCTTCGACGGGCAGGCTGCCATGGCTCTTGAAGGGATTGCGGAGGGAGGTCGGATCAGTGCTCCTTTTACTGTTGAAAACCGGGAAGGACACTTGATACTTGACTGGAGGCCCGCCGTCCGCTGGTTGATGGAAAATCGAGGCACCATGAGGAAGGAACTTATCGCGGGAGCGATGCACACAGGGCTTGCCCATGGGGTTGCCGAAGTCTGCTGCCGTTTGGCGGAAGACACAGGGATACGGGATGTGGCTCTTTCGGGAGGCGTCTGGCAGAACAGGAGACTGACGGCAACGGTAAAAAAACTCCTCGTGAAGAGGGGACTCAATCCCCTGCTCCACAGGCTTGTTCCGCCCAACGACGAGTGCGTTTCCGTCGGCCAGGTGGCCATCGGGGCTGAAAAGTGGAAAAAGAAATAAAAAAAGAAGGCGGGAAGAGGTCACCTTTCCGCCTTCTCCTGCTTCAAGTCCTTTGTCTTCAGACCGTGCTGTATTCGATGCCGCTCACCTTGGAGAGTTCCGACAGCTTCTTCGGCATGTGGATGCTGTCCACGAAGCGGATAGTGCCGCTTCGTGATCTCATGACCATGGAACTTGTATGAATTTCCCGACCTTCGTAACGGACGCCCTTCAAAAAATCTCCGTCGGTGACGCCCGTAGCGGCAAAGAACACGTTGTCCCCCCTGACGAGGTCGTTGATGGTGAGAACCTGGTCAAGATCGAGGCCTCTTTTCCTGCTTTCGGCTATATCCTCGTCATTTCTCGGCCAGAGCTTGCACTGCATGCTGCCTCCGAGGCACTTGATGGCGCAGGCTGTGATAACTGCTTCCGGAGACCCGCCGATGCCCATGAGGAGGTCGGCTCCGCCGCGGTCCTTGCATGTGAGAAGAGCTCCGCCGATGTCACCGTCGGGGATGAGCTTGATCCTGGCACCCACATTCCGTAGCCGGGTTTTCAGTTCCTCGTGGCGGGGGCGGTCCAGGACGACTACCGTAACATCATCCAGGGCCTTTCCCTTTGCCTCCGCCACGCGGGCCACGTTTTCCTCGGGAGTGAGGTTGATGTCTATGACGTCCGCCGCTTCGGGACCGACGACGAGCTTGTTCATGTAGTAAATGTTCTTGGGGTTGAACATGGTACCCCGTTCGGAAACGGCGACGACGCTGATGGCTCCGGCAAGACCGAGAGCGGTCAGTCTGGTGCCGTCTATGGGATCGACGGCGATGTCGACTTCAGGGGCGTTTTCCGCTCCAAGCTTCTCTCCGTTGTAGAGCATGGGGGCTTCATCCTTTTCTCCTTCTCCGATGACAACGACACCGGACATGCTGACCGTGTTGAGAATGTACCGGAGCGCGTTTACCGCCGCTCCGTCAACAGCGTTCTTGTCTCCCCGCCCCATCCATCGTCCCGCTGCCATGGCGGCCGCTTCTGTGGCCCTGACCAGCTCGAGCGCAAGGTTCCTGTCAGCAGCAAACATAGTATCTCCTCCCGAATAGATTATATGTTGCCCTGTTACCGGCGGAAACGTGCGAATATCTCGTCAACCCAGCGGAAATAGTGATCGGTTGAAAAAAGGCCCTCCAGGTCCTCCGGGGAAAGACGGGATGCGATCCGTTCATCTTCAAGGAGCAGCTCCTGGAAAGATTTTCCCCCTGACCAGCATTTCATCGCGTTTTCCTGAACTATGGCGTAGGCTTCTTCCCTCGGAAGGCCGAACCGCTCGACCAGATCGAGGAGAATACGCTGGCTGAAAACGAGTCCCCGGGTTATATCCAGATTTTCTCTCATTTTAGAGGTATTTACAACCATATTTTTAACAATATATGTCATTTTTGAGAGCATATAGGTGATCAGGTGAAAAGCATCCGGCCAGATGACTCTTTCAGCGGAGGAATGGCTTATATCCCGTTCATGCCAGAGGGTCATGTTCTCCATGGCGGTGAGGGCGTATCCTCTCAGGAGCCGGCTCATTCCGGAAATGCGCTCGCACAGGATGGGGTTTCTCTTGTGGGGCATGGCGCTCGAACCTTTCTGTTTTGCGCCGAAGGGTTCCATTGCCTCCATAACTTCCGTTCTCTGCAGATGGCGGATTTCTGTTGCAAATCGGTCGAGAGCGCCTCCGAGGAGGGCAAGTGTGTTCATTGCGTTGCTGTGCCTGTCTCTCTGGAGAATCTGGGTTGAAACCAGAGAGGGTTTGAGTCCGAGAAGGTCGCACACTCTCCGTTCCACAGAAGGTTCGCAGTGGGCGTAGGTTCCCACTGCCCCTGAAATTTTGCCGTAGCTGACCTGTTCTTCCGCCAGTTCCAGCCTTTCCGTGTCCCTCTGGAGCTGGTAGAGCCAGTTGAGGAGTTTCAGCCCGAAAGTGGTGGGTTCGCCGTGGATCCCGTGAGTTCGCCCGACGCAGGGGGTGTATTTGAATTCTTCTGCCCGCTCGGCTATGGCGCCCATCAGGGCTGCGGTTTTTTCTTTCACTATGGAGAAAGAGCGTTTCAGCGACAGGGAGGACGCAGTGTCAATCACATCGCTGCTTGTCAGGCCGAGATGGATGTATCTGCCGTTTTCCCCGACTTTTTCGGCGACGGCGGAAACAAAGGCGATGACATCATGGTGCACCTGCTCCTCTATCTCGTTGATTCTCCCGATGTCAAAAGAGGCTTTTTCACAGATGTCCGTGTAGGCATCCGCAGGGATGATTCCCTTTTCCATCCAGACCCTGCAAACGGCGAGCTCCACTTCCAGCCAGGCTCGGAATTTGCACTCTTCGCTCCAGATGGCTTTCATTTCTGCTGTTTGGTATCTCCCGATCATTTTTTGCTCCTCCTCGATTCCATTTCCAGGATCCATTTTTTCCTTACGGCTGAAAGAAAACCGTCATACAGGCCTTGTGCAAAATCGGGAAAGGTGTAGTCGAAGGACTCCCATTTCTTGAATCGGAAACGGAGGGTCACTTCGCCGTGAATTCCTCCGCCGATGTACACCCGATGCGCGTGGTCCTTGGTCGAGGCAAGCACCAGCCGCGCTCCGTTCACATACCCCGGATCGATGTTCACCGCTCTCGGGGCGCCGCTCTCATTCTCGAGCCGGCAGGCGGCCCGTTTCCATTCCGGCAGAGCCCCGCCGTCACGAAGACCCGGAAAGGAAAGAAACCGGCGGAACAGGACGGGGGAAATGTCGGTGTAATAGTCCGTGACGGTGAAGGGAAACTCGGAACTGACATCTTCTGGTAATCCCCAGAGGGCCGAGAGTTTCTCCGCCGTCCAGATCCAGCGGTTTTCGTCCGGGTAGAGAACACCCACGACAAGTTTAACGGGATAAAACAGCGTACCGTCAGAATTCCTTTCCATCCTTCACCTTCAGGTATCCCAGGATGTTATCGTCCCATACGCAGGCCAGGACTTCATCCCGTTCATCTTCAGCGGCAGAGGGAACTTCCGTTGTCTTCTCCACGGAAAAGCCCTTTCCCCTGAGGCGTGAAACGAAGGCTTTCCCTACCGCAGCCCACCATGTCATCTCTTTGGCGTTCCCCATATCCTCGGAGACATCATCCACCAGAAATACTGCGGGATGAATCTCCCTGAACAAAAAGCACTTTCCGCCGGACGTCTCACAGAGAAACTCAGGTCCCTTCCCCCGGGGCACCGGGATGCCGCCGAGCACCTCCGCCGCTTTCCGGTTGGCGGTGAAGCGCCCGCCGGTCCAGGATACGAAAGGAAGGGGGGCATCCCACCAGAGGGGAATGCCCGTTTCGACGTCCCCTTCCGCCATTCCCGCTATGGATGAAACCGAAAGAATCCTCAGGTCGGCGTCCTTCAGAACAAGAAGTTCCGTCTGTTTAACGAGGACCTTCTTTTCAAGAAGGTCCTCAAGAGTTGAAAAGGAAGGGCAGAGTTTCGTCAGTTCACAGACGTTTCTTTCCCCTTCACCCTTTTCGAGCACGGAGATGATCTGATCCTTTGAAAAAACAGGATGCCCCTCACAGGGAGAGAAGAAAAGGCAGAATTCTATTCCGTGGAGGTAGAGATCACGGAGAACCTTCGAAAGTGTAGGGGCGGCTTTTTCGTCTATTCGTCTTCGGGGGGTCTTTTTAGTTTCCCTGCCCATGGCTGTCATCTCCAAGGAGGGCACTGACGAATTCCCTTATATCGAAAGCCCGGAGATCTTCTTCCCCCTCTCCAAGCCCGACATAGCGCACGGGAATTTTCAGGCTGTCTGCGATAGCAAGAAGAATGCCTCCCTTTGCTGTGTTATCGTATTTCGTGAGAACCACGCCGGACAGGGGGAGCAGTTTGTTGAACGTCTCAGCCTGGGCAAGGCCGTTCTGACCCATGACGGAATCAAGAACCAGCAGTACTTCCATCCGGGAGTCTCCCTTTTCTTTTTCCAGGATGCGGTGAATCTTTCCCAGTTCTTCCATGAGGTTGTGCTTGGAATGAAGCCTTCCGGCCGTATCCACGATGAGCACGTCAGCACCGGAGGCCTTCGCTGCCTGGAAGGCGTCAAAGGCGACGGCCGCTGCGTCGCTTCCCTGCTGCTGGGCTATGACGCGGACGCCGGAGCGATCTCCCCACACTTTCAGCTGCTCGATGGCCGCGGCACGGAATGTGTCTGCTGCGGCGAAAACGACCTTTTTCCCTTCTTTCGTCCACCGGGAAGCGAGTTTTCCTGCCGTTGTTGTTTTTCCGCTGCCGTTGACGCCTACAAGGAGGATAATGACCGGCCTTGGATGGGCTATTGACAGGGGCTGCCCCATGGAAGGAACGGCAAGAAGCTGGGAAGAAATTGTATCCTCGAAAAGCCTGAAAAGGTCTTCGGGCCTGCTGATTCTCTTCTCGGCGGATTCCTTCTTCAGCGAATCGATCAACCTGAGCGTCAGGTCAATCCCCACGTCACCGCTGATGAGTATTTCTTCAAGATTGTCCCAGAAGGCCTCATCCACGACGCTTCCGGAAAAGAGGCGGGACAATCCCCCGCTCCACCGCTCCCGGACACCTTTCAGTCCCTGCTTCAACCTTTCAAAAAAGACCACGGCGCTCTACACCTCCGGAGATGGACTGGCTTTTGTATTCTCGCCCTGCTGTGATGGTGTTTCCCTGTTTCCTTTCTGGGGGCGCCTTCGCCTGCTGTTCGGTTTCTTTTTTTTCTGTCCTTCACCCTGACGGACTTCCTGTTCCTGCTGCCTGGGTTTTTCAGGAGCAACAGGTGTCTTTTCAGGGGAAGAAACCGGGGTTGCCGGGGCTTTTTCTCCCTGGGAGGGTTTTCTTTTTCTCCGTCGTTTTTTCTTCGCCGCTCCCGCCTGGGGAGCGGTATCCTTTTCTTTTTCCTGCTCCCGGGGAATTTTCTCCTCGGTTTTCCGTCGCTCCTGTCGGGGAGGGGATTTTTCTCCCGCGGCTTCCTCCCTGGGTTCGGGAGTTCTTTTCCTTGCCGGCCGGAAAGTGTCCTCTCGGGTGCTCCTGAGTTCCTTCGGTGCGGCTGCATCTTCCCAGGAACCGCCCTCCATGACCGTTTCTTTGAACCGCTGGAATTCTTCGGTTTTTACAAGAATTTCCTTCCCTTCCGGTGTCCTTATCCGGACGGATTGGGCAGAGAGCTCAACTCCGTCAATAAGGAAGTTGCCGCCCGGGGTCCTGAGTTTCGAGCCTGGATTCGGCAGCCCCTTCCAGAGTTCTCCGTAGAGATGGTGTTCATAGGACATGCAGCACATAAGTCTGCCGCAGATGCCGGAAATTTTCGTGGGATTCAATGCCAGGTTCTGTTCTTTCACCATTTTGATGCAGATGGGGGTGAACCGGTGAAGCCAGTAGCTGCAGCAGCAGCGCTGGCCGCATGGAGCCAGCCCCTTGACGGCCTTGGCTTCGTCTCTGACGCCTATCTGCCTGAGCTCGATGCGGGTTTTGAATTCCTTTGCGAGGTCTCTGACGAAAGCCCGGAAGTCGACTCTCTGTTCCGAGGTAAAATAAAAAAACAGTTTTTTCCTGTCGAGAAGGAACTCAACATCCACGAGTTTCATGGAAAGATTGTGATTCCTGAGGAGTTCCCTGGCCTTCAGGAGAACGGAGTTCTCCTCTTCCCTCTCCAGGGACGCGTCGTTCATATCCTCTTCGGTTGCTTCTCTGACGAAGGCTATTTCCTGCAGCGCAGGTTCGCCGCCCTTCACCTGGCTGTCCGAGGAATCGTCGCTGCATGAGTTTCTGTAGCGTTCCTCCTGTTCCGGCGAGAGAGGGCCGCCCAGAAGCGCGAGTTCTATCCCCCGCATTGTTTCAGTTACAAGCCAGGCACCTCGTACGGGCACCGGTTCCTGGAGGTCGAGAAGTCCGAGATATCTTGGTTTACCAAAAATCGCCAAATAAATGCTCAAAAACAATACCCTCCTTGAGAGCCAGCACTGTCAGATCAAGAGCCATGGTTCGGGAAAGACGCCTGGATTCCAGCAGAATTCTCAGGCGTTCAGCTTTTCCTGCCCCCTCATGGTCACCGGATTCCACCAGGTGGCGGATCCATGGTTCGAACTGCGGCAGTACGTCGTCAATCTCACTGCCGCTGTTTTTTTCAACCCATCTGCCCCACTCTTCCGGTGAGGACGGGACGGGTTTTTTCTCCGTCTTTTTCCCGTCACGAAGGGACACCGTCCAGGCCCTGCTTTTCAGCGTGGGGAGCAAACGCTCTTCCTCGGAGACGAGAAAGAACACAACACCATGTACGGGCGGTTCTTCCGCAAGTTTCAAAAGGCTGTTGGCTGCAGGCAGCAGCATTCGTTCGGCGGAAAAAATAACGGCGCACCGTTTATGAGAGACCACCGGACGGTATGCCATGGCCCGTATGACCTCTCTGCAGGCGTCTATGGCAGGAGCCTTTCCCGGCTCTCCGCCCCTGACGAGGTCAGGATGGTCTTCCCCTGACCATGCCCTGCAGGCTGTACAGTCGTCTCCCCCGGTCCGGTTGAGGCAGAGAATCATCTCCGCTATTTCCCTGGCGAGCATTCCGTGGATATTCTCCGGTGCCGAAAGGGAAATGCAGTGGGGGAAGAGATCGAGGGCAGCGAGAGACTGAAGTCTCTTCCAGGGTTCGGATGCGGTTAGAGAAGCAGGGAAATGAGACATCCCTTCACCTCTTCCATCAACTGAAGCATTCGGGTCCTTTCGCCTTCCCTCCTGAAAACGACTTCCAGTTCTCCCAGGATGGATTCGACTTTTTCCACCGTGACGTACAGATTGCGGTCGTTCCGTCTCCATTTCATGTCCCTGCGGATACGCAAACCGCCGATTGCCCTCCGGAGGAGCTCTTTCACCAGGTTTCTGTATTGCTGCAGGGTGCTTTCCGCAGGGAACTGGGTCATTTTTCTGCCCAGGAGTTCCAGTTTTTCAATGAGTTCCATTGTCTCGGCGTCTTCGAGAGACTGGGAAAACGGACGGGGTTCCGTTCCCCGGGCCGGGGAGGAAAGCCCTTTCTTTCTCGCCTGGAATCCGGATTCTCCCCCGGAAATTCGTTCATCGGCGTTTTTCTTGACCTTCAAGGGGAAAGAAGCACCTCCGCCCTCCGCGCAATCTCTCCGGCAATGGCGTCTGCGTCATTGTCTCCGTCCAGCCGGGTTATTCGTTCCGGTTCCCGTTCGGAGAGAAAAAGAAAGCCCCTGCGGACATTTTCAAGAAAGGGTGTTCCCTTCTCCTCCATACGGTCCGGGCCTCCCCGGCGTGACACTCTATGATAGGCTTTCCCGGGCGGCAAATCAATCCAGAAGGTCTGGTCCGGAACAGGAAATGCACACCACCGAAACAGCTCCTCGATCTTTTCGAGGGGTATCTTCCTGCCCCATGACTGATAGGCAAGGGTGGAATCGGTATATCTTTCGCATACGACAATTTTCCCCGCTTCAAGGGCGGGAGCGACAACTTCCCTGATATGTTCGCACCGGTCGGCGAGAAAGAGAAAAAGCTCGCTCAGAGGATGCTGCATTCCGTGTTTAAGGAGAAGATCCCGTATTTTCTCCCCTCCTGTCCATCCGCCCGGTTCTTTTGTCCAGAGAACGGCATCATCCCCAAACCGCGAAGCCAGGTTCCCCACAAGGATGCGGGCCTGGGTTGTTTTGCCGCATCCGTCAATGCCTTCCAGGGTGAGAAACACCCCGTTACTCCTCTTCATCTTCAGTCTGCTCGCTGTTCTTTCCATCGCCCTGCTTCACGTTCACAATTTTTCTGAGCAGTCCCTCCACGACGAATTCTGATTTGAAAATCTGGAGAGTGCCGTCCTCGAGCCGCCGTTTCTTCATCTCGCTCAAAAGTTCCTGTTCTTCCCTGGAAACCGGATCCTCGGTATCCCTGCGGTCTTTTCCTCGTTTTGAAACCTTTTCGTAGTTGAACTCAATGATCAGTTCGTTGTTTGTTTCCAGGGCGGACATTTCGGTAAACATCTGGCGGAAATTCGCAATGGTCTTCCACCCCTGGATAACTGCCGACTGATTGAGAGGCTCGATTCCGCCGCCCCTGACGAGAATTTCGCACAATCCTCCGGCATCTTTCGGAATAACGATTTTGAAGACTTTTTTTACCTGCTTCCTGCGGTAAGGCCTCAGGTTAACTTCCACTTCGACCGTGTCTCCCGCAGAAAACGATTCTCCCTTGACCTCGATGCCCTCGATGAACATTAGTCTCGGTTCCTCGGTGAATTCCGCCGAGACTGTCACGCCGAGGGGGTAGACTTCCGCAAATGGGTTGAGGAAGATGATATCCAGCAGGTCAGCCGCTTCCTTCAGCGCGTCGGCTGCAAGGTCCTTGTCGGAGAAGAACATGTTCCTCCGGGTCCAGCCCTGCCCCATGCCCCTTCCGTGTACCGTCAGGGAAAAAACGGCGGTCCCCTGCCCTTTTCTGCCCCAGAGATCGTCGATGAGCCCTGTGAATATTCCGGCGGAAAGCTTTGCCCCAATGAAAGGATCCGGCACGAAGTGGAACCGCTTTCTGCCGTCTGCCTTCCTGTCGGTGTCCATGAAATTGAGAGTGGCCGAAACGGAGGGAGTGAAATAGCCGATTCTCCCTCCGATGGCCTGGGGCCTGTCATGGGTAACTGTTCCGACGATTCTGAGGGGGCTTCCGACCTTGAACGGCGCCTCGAGACTGGGCACGACGCTGTGGATATAGGCCCTCGCTACGGGATAATTCACTGCTCCCTTTCCGAGGAAGGGGTGGGCGAATCCGATGAACCGACCGTCCTGAGCGACCGCCGTGAGGGTTCCGGTTGACCCGATGGTTACATCGCCCCAGGCAAGAAGAACGGTGATCGCCTCTCCGGGAAGAAGTTTGGCATTCATTTCGACGGGGATGTCTTCTGAAAAGCCTCCTCCCGGAACATACCGTTCCTTTCCCAGAAGAGCGGTGAGTTCCGTGGCTTTTCTGGAGCTGATCCCGTCAATGAAAAGAGGTGATACTTCTCCCTGCAGCAGCGGCCCGTCCTCTTCTTCGTCCTTTTCTTTCTCCCGGGTTTCTTTCCGGCTGTTTTCAGGTTTTTCTTCCTTTTGGTCGTTGTCATCTTCGGCTGGCCCGGTTCCCAAAGGAGGGAGGCCCGGAAGGACAACCTTCTTTTCCGGCCAGTCCCATATGGAGGCCATATCCTCGAGAGGCGTCACAAGGCCGAGGTTGTGTTCGCTGAAGTTCCATCCGTACCCGATGGCACCGATGAGCTTTCCATTCACGTACACGGGGCTCCCGCTCATCCCCGCTGCTATTCCCCCGGTTTTCGCTATTACCGGTCCGGAAGCCCGTACCATGATGAGGTTTCTCGGTGAGCCTTTTCTTGGAATGACGCTGACGATCTCAACGGGGAACCGGATTATCTCCCGCCCGGAAACGACCGTCAGGGCATGTCCCTTCATTCCCGGCCTGAGCGATGACGCACCCAGGGAAGGCCCGGAGGGCCTGAAGGGTGCTGCGTCTGCAGAGACAGCCAGCAGAACGGACAAAAGGAGAAACAAAAAACAACGAACAGGCTTCATGGGTTATTTCCTCCCGAATAAGAATCGTCAGTTCTGTTTCTTCCAGCGCAGGAAATTCATGATAAATTCGTCGATATCGCCGTCGAGAACAGCCTGAACGTTTCCCGTTTCGTGTCCTGTCCGGTGATCTTTCACCAGCGTGTAGGGATGAAGAACGTAGCTTCGTATCTGGCTTCCCCAGCTGATTTCCTTCTTTTCTCCCTGAATTGCCAGAAGTTCCTGCTGCCTTTCCTGCCATGCCTTTTCAAAAAGCCTGCTTCGCAGCACCTGCATGGCCACCTGCCTGTTCATGTGCTGGGATCTTTCGTTCTGGCATGCGACAATGATTCCACTCGGAATATGGGTTATCCGGACCGCTGAATCCGTCCTGTTGACATACTGACCTCCGGCTCCGCTGGCCCTGTAGGTGTCCATCTTCAGGTCCTCCGGCCGGATCTCGATCTCCACATCGTCAGGCAGCTCGGGCGCAACGTCCACCGAGGCAAAGCTCGTATGGCGGCGTTTTGCCGCATCGAAGGGAGATATCCTGACGAGTCGGTGAACGCCCTTTTCCGACTTCAGGAAACCATAGGCAAAATCACCTTCCACAAGAACGGTGGCACTCTTTATACCGGCTTCCTCATCCTGGAGAATTTCGAGAATTCTGGCTTTGCAGCCTTCTCTTTCCGCCCAGCGGAGGAAAAGCCGGAGGAGCATTTCCGCCCAGTCCTGGGAGTCAAGTCCTCCCGACCCCGCATGTACTGAAAGGATTGCGTTGTTGCCGTCGTATTCTTCAGAAAGAAGCAGAAGAAGCTGTTCTTTTTCAATGATTTTCTTCAGGTTCGCAGAAGTTGTGCTAAATTCGCTCTGCAGTTCATCGTCGTCAGATTCGGACAGCATTTCTGAGAGAACGGCCAGGTCCTGAAAAATGCCGTCCACCCTGTCCCAGGTGTCCATTTTTTGCTGAAGCCGGGCTATCTCCCTGGTGACGGTATGACAGTCCTCCCGGCCCCAGAAATCCGGGGCGGACGCGGAAGCTTCCAGTTTTTCTTTCTTTTCCCTTATCGAATCCAGGTCAAAGACTGTCCTGCAGGTCTTTTCTCATAACCCGCAGTTCCTCCAGAACAGTGGCGTTTGAAGTTATCGCCATGTCGATTCCCCCTCATTGTTATTGTGCTGCGTGATTTTTCATTATATCATTCGGCTTGGAAGATAAGGGGGACATTCCATGAAATCTCGACGCGCAACCGTTGAACTCTGCCGCCTTCTCCGCGATTCCGGGGGGACCGTTGTTTCAGGAGGAGTTGTCTCGCAGGTGCTTTCCCTTTCAAGACAGGCTGTCTGGAAGGCCGTTCGTGACCTCGAAGAGGAAGGTTTTTCCGTTGCTTCTGTTCCGCAGAAAGGGTACATTCTCCGGGAACTCCCGGTGTATGATCTTGCTCCTTCCCTGATCGGCAGCATGATTTCTCCTGATTGCCCCTGGGGAGGGGAAATCCATGTTTTCGAAAGCGTTTCGTCCACCCAGGAGGCTGCCAAAAGAATAGGCAGGCAGGGCGAAACCGACGGAATTGTCGTCATTGCGGAAGAACAGACAAAGGGCAGGGGGAGAAGAGACAGAACCTGGGTTTCTCCCCGGGGCGCAGGCCTGTACTTTTCCGTTTTTTTCAGGCCCCGCATGCTTCCCGGACGCCTGCAGCTGGTGAACCTGGCCGCAGGGCTGGCGGTCAGGGAAGCAATACGCTCCGTCTGCGGCCGTGAGGTATCTCTCAAATGGCCGAACGACCTGCTGTTCAGGGGGAGAAAAATCTGCGGAATCCTTTCCGAGGCTTCAAGCGATCCCGAAAGAATACGGGACTGCTGTACAGGAATAGGTATCAACATTTCCCTGAGCAGGGAGGATCTTGCCGGCGGCGGACTGGAAAACGCGGCATCCCTGGGTTGGGAAACCGGGCCGGTCCACAGGGGTGCCCTCTGCGCGGCGGTCATAGAGAAGTTTTACCTTCTTATAGCAGGCCTTTCCGGCGACGGGGGAGAATCCCTCCTTTCCCGCTACAGGGAAGAATGCTCAACTATCGGAAAAAACGTTACCGTTCTTACGGAAGAAGAATCCTTTGCCGGAAGAGCCTCGGGCATCGGCGAAAATGGAGAGCTTCTTGTGGAAAACGGCAAGGGTAGCAGGTCATTTTGTGCCGCTGACGTTGTCCATGCCACACCGGAGGGGAAAGGGCTCTAAGAGGGAATTTTCGGGCTGGTGCCGTCTCGAAGGACAAAACCCGCCTTTTCGGAAAGCCTGAATTCATCAGCTGAATTCAGGCTTTTTTTGCCCGGTTTCATCCGTTAATCTCCCTTTTCCGGGTACCGGCGAAGGCCCGAAATGCGTTGTAATTGTAGACAAAACATAGTATCATGAATCTGGTATATAAATATGGAACGAAAAAATCAACATGGAACGATCGGAGTGTATTTTTGTTGTTTTCAACAGAGGTTTCCTACAGCAAAATTTTAACCGTTCTCAGCCTTTCCATGTTCTGTGCCATGCTGGGGATCGGCATTATTGCCCCCGTGCTGCCTCTCTATGCGAAGCGGCTTGGTGCAAGCGGTCTCGCCATAGGAATGATTATCGGTTCCTTTTCCTTTTCCAGGACCGGCGGTATGATCGTATCCGGAGAACTGGCGGAGAGGATGAACAGAAAAGTACTCCTTCTTTCGGGCCTTGCTTTTTACGCTCTTGCATCCGTTGCCTATACATTTGCAGCCACCACGGAAGGCCTCATCGCCATCAGGATAGGCCATGGCATCGGTTCAGCCATGGTCGTCCCCATTACCATGGCCATAGGGGCCGAAGTGGCGCCGAAAGGGAAAGAGGGAGTTTTTTTCGGCTCCCTCCAGGGTGCCCTTTTTCTCGGGGTGGGTACGGGCCCGCTCCTGAGCGGTCTCCTCGCCGAAACAATCGGTTTTAATGCACCTTTCTACGCCATGACGGCATTGACCGTCCTTTCCATGGTCCTTGTCTTCCGTTTCCTGCCCGGCAACCTTTCTTCCGGTCGGGGAAGCGAGGCTTTCTGCGGGCTCAGGTCTGTTTTCCACGGGATTCTCACGGACCATGAAATGCTGATCGTTTTTTTCTTCCAGTTCTGCTCCGCCATGTCCCGGGGAGTGCTTGTGATGATGATTCCCCTCCTCGCCTCGGAAATACGGCTTTCTCTTTCGGAAATTGGATTCGTGGTTTCCCTCAACTCTCTCTCCACCGGCCTTCTGCAGCGGGTTTCCGGCAGGCTCGCCGACAACCTGCACAAGCACCGGCTCATTCTTGTGGGGGGACTGATTTCTGCAGTAACACTTCTTGGTCTTCCGAACCTGAGAACTCTCCTGAGCCTCTCCATTGCCAGCGTAGCCTTCGGCGTCGGCCATGCCTTTGCTTCTCCATCCCTGGCCGCCATGGCTGCGTCAAGGGGAAAGACGTATGGGTCCGGGCGCATAATGGGCCTTTTCAACATTGCCTTCAGTCTCGGAATGACTACGGGGCCTGTCCTGGTGGGAATGCTTCTCGATCATACTGGGAAAGGGATTCCGTTCTATTTTCTCAGTGTCATGCTGCTTCTTGCCGCATATCCTTTCTTTTCGCTGAAAGAAGCAGGATAAGGGAAACGGTACACCGGGAATGCCGGTTGATTCAGGAGCTTTCTTTTCCTGTCTGCTGACGCTGCCTGAGAGGGGCCAGACGATTCCACAGCAAAAGAAACTGATCGTGGAAAAAAAGGAGAAGATCCTGTTCCTGCCCGGGCCGTCCAAGAACAAGGATGTCCTTGTTTCCCTTCAGGGCATCCCTGATCGGTTTTGGGGTGCCCGGGTCGACAATCACCGGAATCCTCTGCTTCAGCGCGTCGCTGACGTTCATCTGCATGCTCTGCAGATCCTCTCCCCTTCCCCACCTTTCCTTCAGTTCCCTGTCCCCGGGTAGAAGAGAGCATCCCGCCGCCGATAGAAGGCTGGAAAAACCGCCGGAAAGGTCAAACACCGGATAGCCCTTCAAAAGCTGTCTACCAACGAGAACAGTACTGTCGAGCCTGGTCTGGAATTCCGATAATCTTCTCTGGTAATAGGAGTAATTCCCCGGATCGAACTGGGACAGGGCAGTAAGGACTCTCTGGGCAATAAAGGGGAGAACGGACGGGTCGGAAAAGTGATAGTCCGCCCGTGTCCTGTCGAAGGGCACCGTGCCGTAAAGGATGAAAAGTCCGGAGAACTGTTTCCGGTCGAGCCCCAGAGAGGCGGCTTCGGAAGCGTCAAGAGCCACTATTCTCGAATCGGTGGGAATGTTCCGCTGGCGTATCTTCCTGAAGGGTAATCCTTCCTCGTTCCATTCCTGGACTGGTTTTACCGAAACATTGACTCCGCCGATGAAGCGGGCTATCGTGGAAAGCCAGGGAGAGGAAACGAACAGATCCCATGAATATCCCGGCGCAGCAGGAAAGAAAATCAGAATGATGGAAAGGGAAAGAAGGAACGCCGGGAAACGGATTCGCGTGGTACGTTTTTTTTTCATTTTGTCTCCGAGGCCTCCCGGTTCAGCAAAAAAACAGCGTTCCGTGCGGCGGCGAATTCGGCGGATTTTCTGCTTTCACCCTCCCCCGCTCCGGCTTCTTCGCTTCCTACAAGGACCCGGACTGAAAACACGGGAGAATGAGCCGGGCCCGAGACCGAAAGGATTTCATAGACGGGACTCGGCATTCCTTTCTCATGGGCCAGCATCTGGAGGGCGGATTTCGGGTCGTTTTCTTCGCCGTCTATGGGATGACGGGAAAAATGGAAAGCGAGATACCGGTTGACCACATCCATTGCCCTGGAGAACCCCCCATCCAGGAAAACCGCCCCCAATAGAGCCTCCACCGCATCGGAACAGAGAGATCCATGGCGCACCTGCTCTGTTTCAAGGCCCCTGCCTGTCCTGAGCAGCTCGCTCAGTCCGAGCTCCCTTCCCCACTCTGCAAGAGATTTCCCGCAGACAATGGCGGCCCGGGACCGGGTCAGCCTGCCTTCGTCAAAGGAGGGAAAGGAGTCGTACAGAAAACGGGAGACGCCGAGCTCAAGCACGGCATCTCCCAGATACTCCATTCTCTCGTTATGGTCCGATTTGCCCTTTTCGTAGGCGTAGGAAGAATGCACCAGGGCGTTCTCCAGTTTTCCCGCGTCACTGAAGCAATATCCAAGACGATCCTGGAGTTTTTCCAGCTCTCCGGAAAACCAGGCTGCATAGTTCATGGAGAAACGGACAGCCTAATCCTCAAATTTCTGGAAAGCGGCCACGCCGTTATGCCCGCCGAATCCGAAACTGTTGACGAGGAACCTTGAGACGTTCTTCTCCACTGCCCTGGAACCGACAACATTGATGGCGCATTCAGGGTCAAGCGTGTCAAGATTGATCGTCGGGTGGATAATCCCTTCCTGGATTGACTGCATGGCAGCCACTGTTTCCAGCGCACCGGCCGCACCGAGACAGTGCCCGATCATGGATTTTGTGGAATTGACCAGCACCTTGTCCGTATGTTCACCGAAAACCGAACGGATAGCCATTGCCTCCATCTTGTCGTTGAGAGGAGTGGAAGTTCCGTGGGCATTGATGTAATCAACGTCTTCCGGCAGCCATTTTGCGTGGGCCATTGCTTTGCGCATGGCCCTGGCCGCTCCGTTGCCTTCTGGATCCGGGGCGGTGATATGGCTCGCGTCACATGTGGATCCGTAGCCGACGAGTTCGGCGTAAATATGAGCGCCTCTTTTCAGTGCATGTTCCAGTTCTTCAAGGACGAGCACGCCTGCCCCTTCGCCCATGACAAAACCGTCCCGGTCAATGTCGAAGGGACGGGACGCTTTTTCGGGAGCGTCCATCCGGGTGGAAATCGCTTTCATTGCAGCGAATCCGGCGATGCTGATGCTTCTGAGAGCTGCCTCCGTACCTCCGGCCAGAATGACATCCGCATCGTCCCGAATGATGGTGTGGTATGCCTCGCCCATGCTGTGGACCGATGTGGCGCAGGCTGTGACAACACACATGTTCGGCCCCTGCGCATGGTGCTTGATGGCCACGTACGCTGTGGACATGTTACTGATCATCATGGGAATGAAAAAGGGACTGACTCTTTTCGCCCCTTTTTCCATCATGGTCTTGAAGTTGTTGAATGTTGTTTCTATGCCGCCTTGTCCGCTTCCTATGTAGACTCCGAATTTATGGGGATCCAGGCTTGCCGTATCAAGCTTCGCGTCAGTGACGGCCAAATCCGCGGCTGCCACTGCAAATTGAATGACCCGGTCGGAGCGCTTGGCTTCCTTGTTGTCCATCCACTGGGACGGGTCGAAATCCTTGATTTCCGCTCCAAAGGGAACAGGGCAATCTGTGACATCAAAAGTGGTATACGGCCCGATGCCGTTTTTGCCTGCTTTCAATGCCTGCCAGTAATTTTCTCTTCCTGTTGCAATTGGGCTCACGACTCCAAGCCCGGTTACGACAACCCTTCTCAAAACGCTTCACTCCTCCGCAGCAGGGTTGGAACATAATAAAACGAAAGGGACCTGACGGGAAATCCGACGGACTTCCCGTCAGGTCAGTTTCCCTGCGACCTACTCTTCAACTCCGAGTTTGCCGAGGGTATAGTTCATTGCTTCTCCCACGGACGTCAGCTTTTCAGCGTCTTCGTCGGGAATTTCAATGTCAAATTCTTCCTCGATGCCCATAATGAGCTCGACGATGTCCAGCGAATCTGCGCCGAGGTCTTCCACGAAGGAAGCCTCCGGAACTATCTGGTCCTCTTCGACATCAAGCCTGTCGATGATAATTTCTTTCAAACGGGCGAGCATTTCCTCTTTTTTCATTCTCGTTCACCCCCTTCCATTTAATTTCAGCACATGGTCATACCGCCGTCAACGGCGATTACCTGCCCGGTTATATATGACGCATCCCCGGAGGCGAGAAAAGCCGCTGCCGCCGCCACATCTTCCGGGGTTCCCGAACGGCCGGCAGGAACCTGCTGTAAAAGTGCGGTTCTTGCGGCGTCAGGAAGGGCATCCGTCATTTCCGTGGAGATAAACCCCGGAGCGAGTGCATTCACTGTAATGCCCTTGCCGGCGTATTCTCTCGCCACGGCCTTGGTAAAGCCGATGATGCCGGCCTTGGAAGCGCAATAGTTGGCCTGTCCGGGATTTCCTATCAGGGCGACCACCGACGAGATATTGATGATCCTGCCCCACTTCGCCCGTACCATTCCTCGAATAGCTTCCCTGGTGCAATGATACACCGAGGACAGATTGGCTGTCAGCACGGAATCCCAATCCTCGGCGGGCATTCTCATAAGAAGCCCGTCTTTAGTTATTCCCGCGTTGTTGACCAGCACGGACACAGGGCTTAGTTTCTTCTCCACTTCGGAAAACAGTTTTTTCACGTCACTCCCGGAAGAAACATCTCCCCTAAAGGGAAATGCTGTTCCCCCGGAATCGCTGATCATCCGGCAGACTTCCTTCGCCTGCTCTTCGCTTCGATTGTAGTTTACCGCGACAAGAAATCCCATCCCCGCAAGACGGAGGGCAACCGCTCTGCCTATCCCCTTGCCTGCACCGGTAACAAGTGCGGTCCTGGCATCCGTCATTCTACACCATCTCCTTCAGTTTGGTTGAAAGAGCTTCGAATTCTTGAACAGAGCTGCAGGTTTGGGCGGTGACTCCCTTTCTGCATTTTTTTACCAGCCCGGTGAGCACTGATCCGGGGCCGATTTCAAAGAATGTATCGACGCCGTCGTCCGCCATTCTGATGACCGAGTCGTGCCACAGGACGGGCATGAAGGTCTGGTCGAAAAGGGCCTGCTGTATTTCGGCGACGGAACGTACCGGCCGTGCAAGTGCGTTGGAGATGATCGCCACTGAAGGCTCATTCCACATCAGGGAGCCAAAGGCTTCCCGGAGTTGGTCGGCTACGGGGCGCATCTGCCTGCTGTGGAAGGGGGCGCTGACGTTCAGGAGAACGGTTTTTTTCGCCCCCGCTTCTTTTGCCTTCTCCATGGCCGCATGGACAAAAGCCGTGTTCCCCGAAATGACCACCTGGCCCGGGGAGTTGAAGTTCGCCGGCTGACACTCCCCCCCGGGGGCTGCGGCCGAACAGACTGCAGAAACCGATTCCTGGTCGAGTCCGAGAATGGCTGCCATGGCGCCTTCACCTTCAGGCACCGCTTCCTGCATGAGCCTGCCCCGAAGATGAACCAGCCGAACGCCGTCTTCGAGAGAAAGGACTCCCGAGGCCACAAGAGCCGTGTATTCCCCGAGACTGTGTCCGGCCAGGGAAAGAGGCGCGGGATTAATGCCTGCTTCCTTTTTCAGGCATTCCAGAATGGCTGTGCTGACAGTGAGGATTGCCGGCTGGGTGAATGCGGTCCTTCTGAGTTCTTCCTCCGGACCGTTGAAGATGATATCCGACAGCGAAAACCCGAGAGCCTGGTCGGCTCGAAGGAAAATTTCCCTTGCAGAGGAAAAGGCATCGTAGAAATCTTTTCCCATCCCCGCTTCCTGGGACCCCTGGCCGGGGAAGATGAGCGAATAGGCCATAACACGCATCACCTCACCTGAAAATCTTTCCGGGAAGGGAGTCAACAACGTGCTCCGCTCCCGAGAAGAGTTCTTTAATGATATCGGCTGCGGGCAGAATGGCATTCACGAGAGCGGCGCTCTGCCCCGCCATGACGGAACCCCACTCCACGTCGCCGTCGACGACCGCGGCACGGAGTTTTCCGGCGCCGAGCCGTTCGTATTCCTCCACTGAGGCGCCGCCTTTTTCAAGTTCCTCGAATTTTGCGGTCAGCTTGTTCTTCAGGCAGCGTACGGGATGTCCCGTAAAACGTCCTGTCACCACGTTGCTCCTGTCCCTGGCGTTGATGACGGCTTCCTTGTAGGCCCGGTGAACAGTGGATTCCTCACAGCAGATAAAACGGGTTCCGACCTGAACTCCCTCAGCTCCTAGGGCGAAGGCTGCTGCCACTCCCCTGCCGTCGGCAATGCCGCCGGCAGCGATGACGGGTATCTCCACGGAATCGGCGATTTGAGGGATGAGGACCATGGTCGTGAGTTCCCCGATGTGCCCGCCCGCCTCCATTCCTTCAGCCACCACGGCGTCGGCCCCCTGTTTTTCCACTCTTTTAGCCTGGGCGACCGAAGCGATAACGGGAACGATAATAGTACCCAGCGGCTTAAGAATTTCGATAACCTTTCCCGGGCTTCCCGCTCCGGTGGTCACAATGGGAACCCTGTATTTGGCCACCAGGTCGATAACCTGGTCGACGGTGGGCGACATGAGCATGATGTTAACCCCGAAGGGCCTGTCAGTCAGGGTCCTCACCTTCTGCAGCTGGATCTCGAGAAGGTCGGGGGGCATATTCGCCGCGGCGATGAGGCCAAGCCCTCCGCCGTTGCTCACCGCAGCGGCAAGACTGGCATCCGCTACCCAGGCCATGCCTCCCTGGACCAGGGGGTACCTGCACCCGAAAAGACGGGTAATTCTGTTTTCGCTGAAAGCAGCGCCGGAGTCATGCTTCATAGATAATACCTCCATAGGTCATGCCCGCTCCGAAAGCCGTAAAGAGCAGCCTGTCTCCTTTTTGCACCCCGCCCGCCCCGAAAAATTCATGGAGAGCGATGAAAACCGAAGCCGCTGAAGTGTTGCCGTATTCGTCGATGTTGATGACCACTTTTTCGGGAGAAATTCCGAGACGTTCCGCCGCCCGCTCGATTATTCTCTGGTTTGCCTGGTGGAAAAACCACCAGTTAATTTCTTCCGGTTCCATTCCGGAGTCAAGGCAGAACTGGCGCAAAAAAGGCGGAATGATCCGGTTTACGAACCGGAAGACGTCATTTCCTTTCATTGAAACGAAATGAAGCTTGTTTTCAAGAGTTTCAGTTGATGCCGGATGTTCCACTAGCCCGCCGGATAAGGTGATCTGGTCGTGTTTTGTTCCGTCGGATCTCAGGTCTGCGGAAATAAACCGGCCTTCACCTTCTCCGGACACGCCGAGCACCACGGCGCCTGCACCGTCTCCGAAAAGGATGCATGTGTTTCTGTCCGTCCAGTCTATCAGGGGAGAAAGAACTTCGGCCCCGATGACGAGGACTTTTTTCCAGATCCCCGATGCAATGCCGCCGGCCGCCAGGGATAGGGCGTACACGCCGCTCGTGCATCCCGACTGGACGTCAAAAGCGCCTGCCTTTTCCGCTCCGAGGAGGCCCTGTACCTTTGGGCCGACTCCGGGAAAGAGAGTATCGGGGCTGTTCGTCGCCACAATAATCATATCAAGGTCAAGGGGATCGGTACCGGAATTCAGGAGGGCGTCGCGGGCCGCCCTGAAGGCAACGTCGCTTGTCAGCTCTCCTTCCGCTGCAATATGCCGGCGGCAGATGCCGGTTCTCTCCCGAATCCACTCGTCGTTCGTTTCGACCATCCGGGAAAGATCGTCATTCGTCAGTACCTTGTCGGGAACATACATTCCCGTACCCTTTATTGAAACGGGAACACCGGAAAAAAAACCCATAGGGGAAACCTCCTTTACCCCAGCTCTTCTCTGATAAGCTCGACGCCGTTCTGCAGAACGAAATTCCGTGCCACTCTCAGGGCATTCGTGATAGCCGGGGCCTTGGACCGGCCGTGGGCCTTCACAACGATCCCGTTTACTCCGAGGAGGGGGGTGCCTCCGTGTTTCTCATAGTTGAACCGTGCCCAGAGGTCCTTCATCATGGGAATCATGAAGACCATTCCGAACTTGGGCATTATTCTGTGTCCCATCTCTTCCTTGAGTATGGAGTACACCGCCGACATCAGGCCTTCCGCAAACTTGAGCACCACGTTCCCCGAAAAGCCGTCGCAGACGACAACATCGGCCCGGCTGTAGGGAATGTCGTCTCCTTCAACGTAACCGGAGAAATTCAGGCCGCTGGCCTTAATGAGAGTTTTCGCTCCCGCTATGACCTCATCGCCCTTGATTTCTTCCGACCCGTTCGCCAGGAGTGCAACCTGGGGCTCGGAAACACCGAGGATTTTTTTTGAATACACGTTGCCCATGTGAGCAAACTGAAACAGGTTTTCGGGCTTGCTCCGAACGGTCGCCCCCACGTCGAGCAGAAAGGTGTACTTGTTGAGCGTCGGGAGAGCCACTCCAAGGGCGGGCCGGTCGATTCCCGCAATCCGTCCCACAACCAGAACGCCACCAGCTACAATCGCTCCCGTGTTGCCGGCGGAAACACATCCCGAAGCCTCGCCGCTCCGGACCATTTCCATAGCTACACGAAGGCTCGAGCGGCGTTTCTTTCGGATGGCGACCGTAGGATGCTCGTCCATGCCTATCCGTTCTTCCGCATGGACAATGGAAATTCTCCCGGAAACGTCCCGTGACACTCCTGCGAGCAGCGGCTCAATATCAGAGCTTTGGCCCACGAGAACAAGTTCGAGATCAGGGTGCTCTTCGCAGGCGGAAATCGCTCCCCTGCAAACTTCTGAAGGGCCATGGTCACCGCCCATGGCATCCAGGGCAAGAATCAAATGGAGTTCACCTCTCTCACGCTACGCTGGTCCGCTGTGTGATACTACTGCAGCAATGAATCTCCCGACGAAAATTTCCTTTTCGCCCACTTTCGTCCTCACGCTGACAATATACTTTTCGTCCTTATGGACACCGACCTTGGCCCTGGCGACCAGGGAATCTCCCACCCTCGCGTGTCCCTTGTATTCTCCCCGCATGGAATCCACTATGACAAGATCGGCTTCCACGACGGCGATGGCAATCGAGCTTGCCTGGGCGTAGATGTAATGATCCCACACCATGTCCGTTTCCCGGAAAGCCATTTCTCTGCGGGTTTCCAGCACCGAAAGGGCCCACTTGTTCGGCTCAAGTTCAAGAAGGTCTCCCACCACTTCGCTTTGTTTCAGAGAGCGGAGCCTGCTGGTGGCCTTCTGGGCCATGGAGCGCATCCTTTCCCTCAGCTCCGGGACACCCAGAACAGCTCTGTCCAGCCTGATGGTGCTCACGCTTGCTGTAAGGAAAGCCGCGAGTTCTTCATCGGTGGCCAGAGGATTGTGTTCGATAAGCTTCAATAGCCTGTCCTGTCTGTTTTTCTTTTTTTGAGACTTAATGGATGTCCCCTCCATTTTGGCACCTGATGATATTATCTGCTCTTAAGATGTGGCAAGTATAGTACCACAGGGGCGAACGGTCAATATGGGGGAGGGCGGAAAATAAAAAAAGAGGAAGGTTTCCCTTCCTCTTGCCTGGTTTCTCCGGATTAAGCCTCTTTTTTCTCTTCCGAGGCGGTCTTTATCACTTGCCTGCCCCGGTAAAAACCACACTCACCGCAGGCCCGGTAATTCTGGATCACCTCACCGCAATGGGGGCACGTCGTAACTTCCGGAGCAGTAAGAGCCCCGATCCACTCAGACTTCCTTTTATGTGTACGGGCATGGGATACCCTGCTTTTCGGCGTTGCCATTCTGGACTTCCCTCCTTTTCGTTATTCTGGCGTCTCTTCAATGTTTATGCCGAGAAGCTTTTCCATCCTCGGATCGAGCTCATTCAGTGAACAGCTGCACTTCCCGTTTTTGAGAGGACGCCCGCACTGGGGGCATAGCCCCTTGCAGTCAGCTGAACAGAGAACTTTGCTGGGAAGTGATATAACAATGCACTCCCATACATGATCCGAAATATCGAAAAAACGCTGCCATCTCGACACCTGTACGACATGGAAATCTTCATCCGCGGAAGTGTCCCCGGCAGACGCTTTCTTCCGCAATGAATAAAGATACAGGAAATCGTTCAGAATTTCAATACGTGAAGGTTCAAGACATCGTGAACATGGAACGGAAAAGGCTGCGGAGATCTTCATTGAAACCGCAAGATCGCTGTCGGCCCAACGGGCCTCTGCATCCACGACCATCGGTCCCTCAAAGGCAAATGTCAGGCCGTCGTACAAAATGCTGTCGAGCTGCTCTGTTCCCGTTTCGGCATGAAGACTGGTCACGGCTTCCGGGTTGCCGAGTTCCGGAGTTTCAAGCTCGAATTTCCATGACGCCGGCTTTTCTGTCAGCATTCTCTGAAGGGCCTCTCGGGATTTTTCCTTTAGTTCCTGTCCATGGCGATCTTCTTCGTATCCCTGGCGATGACGAGTTCTTCATCGGTGGGAACGACGAGGACCTTTACCCGGCTGTCGTCGGTGCTGATAATGCGCTCCTTGCCGCGGACATTGTTTTTCTCAAGGTCAAGCTTGACCCCCATGAACTCAAGGCCGGTGCAGATGCCTTCCCTGGCCCTGCCGCTGTTTTCGCCGATGCCGGCGGTGAAAACCAGCACGTCCATTCCGCCCATGGCGGCGGCATAGGATCCGATGTACTTCCTGACTCCGTAATACAGCATGTCTTCCGCAAGCCTGGCTCTCTGGTTTCCAGCATCCGCTGCTTCTTCGATATCTCTGAGGTCACTGCTCACGCCGGAAATTCCCAGAAGTCCGCTTTCTTTGTTGAGAACATGGCTCATGGCTTTGTTGTCAATTCCTTCCTGGTCAGAGAGGAAGGAAACAAGCAGCGGGTCAACGTCCCCGGATCTCGTTCCCATGATCACGCCGGGAAGAGGGCTGAATCCCATGCTGGTATCCACGGATTTTCCGCCCTTGACGGCGGCGATGGAACTGCCGTTGCCCATGTGGCATGTGACGATGTTGAGGGATTCCACGGGTTTCCCGAGGATTTCCGCAGCCCTCCTGGACACGTAGAAGTGGCTTGTGCCGTGGAAACCGTAGCGGCGGACCTTGTACTTCTCGTAATAGTGGTAGGGAACACCGTACATGTAGGCATATCCCGGCATGGTCTGATGGAAGGCGGTGTCGAAAACGCCCACCTGGGGTATGTTGGGAAGGGCTTCTGTAACGGCATAAATGCCCATGAGGTTTGCGGGGTTATGGAGGGGGGCGAGGGGGACGCACTCTTCAAGGGCGTCGATGACATCCTGGGTGATCATGACTGAGCCGGCATACTTTTCCCCTGCATGGACTACCCGGTGTCCCACGGCGGAAAGTTCGTCGAGGCTCTTCAGCGCTCCGTGGCTATCGTCGAGCAAGGCCTCGACTACAACCTTGAAGGCCACCTTGTGGTTGGAAATCTCCGTGTTCCTGATAACGGCATCCATACCGGTCTTCGTGTGCTTGATCCGGGCTCCCTCTATGCCTATTCTCTCCACAAGTCCCTTGGCGAGGACCGATTCGTCGGTCATGTCAAAAAGCTGATACTTGAGGGATGAACTACCGCAGTTGACCACCAGAATTTTCATTACGCAACCCCTTCCTCTCTTCTTCTTGACCGCTGCCGTCCCCAGGCTGTATTTTTATGGTGAAACCCTGCGGAAGGCGGATGGTCGGAATATATAAAAAAATAATAGGTATTGTGGCCGAATATAACCCGTTTCATAACGGTCATCTTTTTCATCTCGGAAAAGCAAGAGAAAACAAGGACGACGCCATTGTTGTCGTGCTCTCTTCCTATTTTACCCAACGGGGCGAACCTGCCATAATGAGCAAATGGGACAGGGCTGAATCAGCACTCAGGGCCGGGGCCAATCTCGTGCTTGAACTGCCGGCTTTTTTTTCCTGTCATAACGCCGGTGTTTTCGCCGCAGGTGCTGTGGATATTTTAGCCGCCGCGGGGGTGGTGGATTCTCTTTCTTTCGGGATGGAGCAGCCCGAATTCGACACGGCCCCTATTCTTGATATTCTAGTGCACGAACCCTCACATTTCAAGGATAATCTGAAAAAAAAGCTGAATTCGGGATTTTCCTACGTCAAGGCCCGGGCCGCAGCCCTCGAAGAAATACACGGCGGGTGGGGGACTTTTGTGTCGTTGCCGAACAATACTCTTGCTCTCTCATATATGGAAAGAATTGCAAAAAAAGGGTACTGTCTTTCCTGCAGGCCTGTGCAGCGGAAGGGAGCCGGGTTTCATGACACGACGCTGGGAGATGCCCTGCCGAGCGCTGCGGCAGTGAGGAAGGCCCTTGCGGAGGGCAATCGAGAAAAGGCCCAAAAAGCCCTTCCCTCCTCTACCGTCGGGATATTAAGCCGATGCATCAGAGACGGGAAAGTGGTTCTCTCCGGGGAAATGCTCTGGAGACTGACCCGCTTTCTGATCCTCAGAACGCCCCCGGAAGAGCTGGCCCGGTCGTCCGAGATGACCGAAGGCATGGAAAACAGGATGAAAAAATATGCCGCCCTCAGTACTTCCTGGCCCGGTTTCGTCTCACAGTGCATCACGGCCCGCTATCCGCGGGGCAGAATACAGCGCCAGCTGATCCATTTCCTCCTTGGGATAGGTCACCAGGAAAACAGGAAGCTTCAGCGCTCGGGCCCTCAATATATACGGGTTCTCGGTGCGGACGTGGTCGGTATGGAGATTCTTCGAAAAATGCGTTCCGCGGCGTGCCTCCCCGTGATGGGGAAAGCCCCGGCAGGACTGAAGGGAGAAGGTCTTCTCCTCGCAGGCATTGAACAGACGGCGTGCACTGTGTGGGAAGAGCTGACGTCCGTTTTTTCTCCGGGAGAAGAAAAGAAACGGCATCCCCTCATGGGAGAATGTTTCCCGGAAGGGGAAAACGTTCCCTGAGCCGCCGGAAGACCCCGGGGGGTACCATGTCATGGACTGCGCCGCCGAACTGGTAAATTTCCTTCACCGCATGGCTCGACAGGTATGAATACCGCGCCTCGGTGACGATGAACAGCGTTTCGATTTCCGGAGCAAGCTGTCTGTTCATAAGGGCAAGCTGGAACTCGTACTCGAAGTCCGAAAGGGCCCGGAGTCCCCTGATGATGATCCGGCTCTGCTCCTGCCGCAGAAAGTCCACAAGGAGGCCCGAAAAAGAGTCAACCTTTACGTTGGGAAGATGGCTCAAAGCCTCCCGGGCCATTGCCTTTCGCTCTTCAACCGAAAAGGCCGCCTTTTTTTGGGGATTCAGCAGAACGCTGACCACAACCTCGTCGAACAGAGCGGCTGCCCGTTCTGCAATATAGATGTGCCCGTTCGTGATCGGGTCAAAGGAACCAGGGTACACCGCGCTTATTGACCGTTTCATTCTTCTCCCCCTCTCCCGGCAGACGAGAGAAATGTCAGGACCGAGTCTCCGTATTCCCGGCTGTCAATAACCTGCCAGCCTTCCCCTTCCGGCATCTCCTCCCTTGAGGAATGTTCCACAACCGCCGTTCCCCCCGGAGCGAGAAGGGATCCTTCGGGGGGAAAGAGAATCGGCCCCAGGACGGAAGGCCACCCTTCCCCGTAGGGAGGGTCAGCGAATATCACATCGAAAAGAAAGCCCTTTCTCCGCAGAAAACCGACGGCTCTTCTGACATCCATAGTCAGTATGGTAACATCGTCATCTCCGGAAAAAAGGGACCTGATGTCCTTCACCCTCCGGGGCAGAATTTCGACAGCCGCCACAGGGGCCGCTCCACGGTCCCTCGCCAGGCGGGCAACTCTTCCCGTACCGGAAAACAGGTCGAGGAACGCCTTGCCGCGCAGATCGCCGAGAATGTTGAAAAGGGCCTGCAGTACTATCCCGGAGGTTGGACGGACTTCCTTCACCTGGGCCGCCCCTCTTCAGCTCTGCCCGCAAAGAGACTTTTCGCCTGCGCGGGGCCCGAGCTTTTCAGCGAGATTTTCGATGGCGCCCTTTACCGAGGGAGTCAGAAAGGGTGCGGAATACGGCGACACTTTGATAAGCACGTCTTCCTCACGCTGGACCGCCTGGAGAAAAAACTTCTGTTCGAAAGCTCCGTCGGAGGCGACCACTTCAATCAAACGGACTCCGTCTCCGGCAGCGTACTGTTTCCTGAACACCCAGCGGGCATCAGGCACGCCGCCTTCAGCGCCATAGAGACTGCCGAGAAAAGAATCCAGATCATGTTTTCCCATTACGCGAATATGCACGTTTTCAGCCCTCCCAAGGAAACCGGACTTCCTTTCGCAGTTCCCGTCTCTTTTCGAAAATCGTGACAGAAATATCTTTTTCCCCATGTCGAGCCATTTTCGTTCATATTTTGTCCTGATACTTCTCGGGGGATTAATTTCCCATGCGCTGAGCGAAAGCGCCGGGTGGGATGAAAGGGCGTCCCGTACTTCCCTCCCGTACCATTCCTCGTCCGTGACCAGTTCAAAAAAACCTCCGGGCCTGAGCACCCTTGCGATTTCCGCCGAAAATTCTCCGCTCGACACCCTTCTCTTCGAATGCTTCTTTTTCGGCCACGGGCAGGGAAAATTCATATAAATACCCTGAAGAGAACAGGAGGGAACGCATTCTTTCAAAATGAACCTGGCGTCTCCGCATACAAGGAAAGCATTGAGGAGATCCTTTTTTTCAATTCTTTTCCAGGCTCTCATCAGGCAGGCTTTTGACATTTCAACGCCCCAGAAAACCCCCTGCCTGTTTACTCCGGCGAGGTTCTCGAGAAATTCTCCGTTGCCGAATCCTATCTCGAGAAACACATCCGCTCCGGTCTTTCCCCGGTCCATTTCCAGGGGAAGATCCTCCTTCTCGGGCGAAACAATGGCTCTGTTCATATCGCTCACATTCGGGACCCCTCTTCGTTCAGTTCAAAGTTTTCAGGGTTACAATTATAACAGCCCTGATCCCGCCTCCGCACAAACGATGCCGAAAATGGCTTTTGCCTCACGGAAAACCGGAATCTGCAGTCTGAACCATTTCCCGGTGACAGGCCTCTCCCGCGGTTTCTGATTCAGCAATTTTTCTCACACAATTTTTTTCACAAATTGACCGGACGAAACTTTATGGTAAGATCAGCACGTGAAAATTTATGTATTTTGGTTTTCATCCGATGCCGCTGCCGGATTATACAGAATGCAAAATCCCTGTTTTGATGTAAAATAAGAAGGTAAGGCAGTCCGAATTCGCCTTTCGCATCTATTCCGAAGGAATAATAATCAGGCCGAGGGGCTCAAGGCGCCCCCGCCTGAAATTCAAGAGGGGGTACCTTAATGAAAAGAAACTGGAAAACGATGGACGGAAACACCGCGGCGGCTCACGTCTCATACGCTTTCACTGAAGTTGCCGCAATCTATCCCATCACACCGTCCTCCACAATGCCCGAAGTGATTGATGAATGGGCGGCCCATGGCAGAAAGAACATTTTCGGAAAAACTGTCAGGGTCACCGAGCTCCAGTCCGAGGCAGGAGCTGCCGGCGCAGTTCACGGAAGCCTTTCCGCAGGTTCTCTCTCCACCACGTTTACGGCCTCCCAGGGACTTCTTCTCATGATGCCCAATATGTACAAGATCGCCGGCGAAATGCTTCCCGGAGTTTTCGATGTCAGTGCCCGGGCCATAGCAGGCCACGCACTCTCAATCTTCGGCGATCACAGCGACGTCATGGCCTGCAGAGGCACCGGCTTCGCCATGCTTGCCGCGGGAAGCGTCCAGGAAGTCATGGATCTCACTGCGGTGGCCCACCTTGCCGCCATCAAGGGAAGCATTCCCTTTCTCAACTATTTCGACGGCTTCAGAACTTCCCACGAAGTCCAGAAGATCGATGCCCTGGAATATGAAGACCTGGCGAAACTCGTAGATTATGACTCCCTTGCGAAGTTCAAGGCCCGGGCCATGAACCCGGAACGCCCCTTCCAGAAGGGAACCGCCCAGAACCCCGATATTTTCTTCCAGGCAAAAGAAGCCATCAACCGTTTCTATACGGTGATTCCCGAAATAGTCGAATCCTACATGCAGGAGATCAAGAAACTTACCGGACGGGAGTATCACCCCTTCAACTATTACGGCGCCCCCGACGCGGAGCACGTGATCATCGCCATGGGCTCTGTATGCCAGGCCATCGAGGAGACGGTAGACTACCTCAACGCGCGGGGCGGCAAGACCGGCGTGCTCGAAGTTCACCTCTACAGGCCCTTCTCAGAGAAGTATTTCTTCGATGTTCTTCCGGCTTCCGTCAAGAGAATCGCCGTGCTCGACCGCTGCAAGGAAATCGGCGCACTCGGCGAACCTCTCTATGAGGATGTCTGCACCCTCTTCAAGGACAAGGCCGAGAAACCCCTTGTGATCGGCGGAAGGTACGGTCTCGGCTCCAAGGATACGACACCGACCCACATCAAGTCGGTGTTCGACAATCTCAAGTCCTACCAGCCCAGGGACCATTTCACCATCAGCATCACCGACGACGTCACCTTTACCTCGCTGCCGGTCAACGAGGAGATTGCCGCCGCACCGGAAGGAACCATCCGCTGCAAGTTCTGGGGACTCGGCTCCGACGGAACGGTGGGCGCCAACAAGAACTCCATCAAGATCATCGGCGACGAAACTGATCTCTACGCCCAGGGATATTTCGCCTACGACTCGAAGAAGTCGGGCGGTATCACGGTTTCCCATCTCCGTTTCGGAAAAAAGCCCATCAAGTCCACCTACCTCATCGACACGGCAGATTTCATCGCCTGCCACAAGCAGGAGTATGTCCACCTGTATGACGTTCTTGCCGGCCTGAAGGAAGGCGGCACGTTCCTGCTGAATACCCAGTGGACATCCGTTGAAGATCTGGACAGGCATCTTCCCGCCAAGGTCAAGCGCTACCTTGCCAACAGGAAGATCAACTTCTACGTTATGAACGGAACCGATATCGGCGAAGAAATCGGTCTCGGCAACAGGATCAACATGATCATGCAGTCCGCCTTCTTCAAACTTTCCGGCGTCATTCCCATCGAGGACGCGGTGAAGTACATGAAGGATGCCATCGACCACACCTATGGCAAGAAGGGCGAAAAGATCCTCGAGATGAACTACAAGGCAGTGGATGCCGGGATTGATGCCCTGAAGAAGATCGAAATCCCTGCCGATTGGGCAAACGCCTCCACCGATCCGGTGCTTCTGAGCGGCCTTCCCGAGGAAATCCCCGATTTCATAAGGGAAGTGTGCATGCCCATCAACGCTCAGCAGGGCGACAGCCTTCCCGTCAGCGCTTTTGTCGGCCGGGAGGACGGGCATTTCCCGTCGGGCACGTCGGCCTATGAAAAGCGGGGCGTTGCCGTCAACGTTCCCGAGTGGAAGAGCGACAAGTGCATCCAGTGCAACCAGTGCTCCATGGTCTGTCCTCACGCTTCCATCCGCCCCTTCATCCTGAACGAAGAGGAAGCCGGCCAGGCTCCCGAAGGATTCGGCGCAGTGGAAATCAAGGGAAAGGAATTCCCCGGATGCAGGTACAAGATGCAGGTTGACGTCCTGGACTGCATGGGCTGCGGAAACTGCGCTGACATCTGTCCCGTGGGCGCCCTCGAGATGAAGCCCCTTGCCACCCAGGAGAAGGAAATACCGAACTGGAACTACGCTCTCACCGTTTCGGACAAGTCTGCCGAGACGAACAAGTTCACAGTCAAGGGAAGCCAGTTCTCCCAGCCGCTTCTTGAGTTCTCCGGTGCATGCTCGGGATGCGGAGAAACTCCTTATGTTAAACTGGTCACCCAGCTCTTCGGAGACAGGATGATCGTTGCAAACGCCACCGGATGCACCTCCATCTGGGGCGGTTCGGCTCCGAGCATGCCCTACACCGTCAACGCAAAGGGGCAGGGGCCTGCATGGGCGAATTCCCTCTTCGAGGACAATGCCGAATACGGGTACGGCATGAAACTCTCCCTCAACGCCACGGTTGATTACATCGTCGATGCCATGAACGGCCTCGTTGCGATGGATATCCCCGAAGACATGAAGGCCGCCTTTACCGAATGGCTGGAGTCCATGGACGACGGAGAAAAATCGAAGGCAGCCGCGGAAAAGGTGCTCGCCGTCCTGGACAGGGATATCGGAGCTGAAGGCAATAAGCTGCTGTGCGAAATTGCCTGCAGGAAAGACTATCTTGTCAAGAAATCCGTCTGGATTTTCGGCGGCGACGGCTGGGCTTATGATATCGGCTTCGGCGGCCTCGACCATGTGCTTGCTTCCGGAGAAGACGTGAACGTCCTCGTCCTCGACACGGAAGTCTATTCCAACACCGGCGGACAGTCCTCCAAATCCACTCCCACCGCCGCTATTGCCAAGTTTGCCGCCTCCGGCAAGCGGGTCAAGAAGAAGGACCTCGGCCGGATTGCCATGACCTACGGTTACGTCTACGTTGCCCAGGTTGGCATGGGAGCAGACAAGAACCAGCTGATGAAGGCCCTGAAGGAAGCCGAAGCGTACAAGGGGCCCTCCCTAGTGATCGCCTACGCCCCCTGCATTGCTCACGGCATCGGTGCCGGAATGGGCAAGACCCAGGAACAGACGAAAAAGGCGGTGGAAGCCGGCTACTGGCACCTTTACAGGTATAACCCCGACCTTGCCCTTGAAGGAAAGAACCCCTTCGTCCTGGATTCCAAGGAGCCCAAGGCTGATTTCCAGGAGTTCCTCATGAGCGAAGTCCGGTACGCTTCCCTGAAGAAGGAGTTCCCCGATGTGGCGGACCAGCTCTTTGAAAAGGCCGAGAAGGACGCCAAGGAGCGGTATGAGATCTACCGCCAGCTTGCCGAAATGGGCAAACAGCCCGTGAAGGCGGAAGCATAGGTTTCACGGTACGCTGGGGGGAGAGGCATTGCTTCTCCCCCTTTTTTCAAAAGAGTACATTATTTTTCTCCCTTGACCGATGCGCCGGAAAAGGGTAGAATATCCCGGTCAGTACGGGACGTAGCGCAGTCTGGTTAGCGTACCTGCATGGGGTGCAGGTGGTCGGAGGTTCGAATCCTCTCGTCCCGACCAGAAATGACAAGCGGGGTTTTACAGCCCCGCTTTTTTTGTATTCTCATGGGAGTGAAAACAGCATGGTTGAAAGGAAGCCGTTCCGCCATAAAAAGAGCCTGGGGCAGAACTTTCTTGCCGACAGGAACATTCTCCGGAAAATCGTCGAAAGGGCCGCTCCTGCGCCCGGAGATGTTCTTCTGGAGGTGGGAGCGGGCCAGGGAGTGCTCACCAGGGAGCTCCTTGCCTCTCCATGCGCCTTTTTGTACAGCATGGAAATCGACAGGGGACTGGAGCCTTTTCTTTCCGATATCCCCCTTCTCCACCCCGCCCGCTTTCGCCTCATCTGGGGCGACGCGCTGGAGGCAGACTTTTCTCTGCTTTCCCCTGCTCCGGACAAGGTGGTGGCAAACATCCCCTACAATATAACGACCCCCCTGCTCTGGAAACTTCTCGAGACCCTTCCTTCTGCCGCCTATTTTCTGCTCATGGTCCAGAAAGAGGCCGCAGACAGAATGATTGCTCCTCCCGCCACGAAAGAACGGTATCCGCTGGGGGTAACCCTTGAATTGACGGGGAGTGTCCGGAATGTGCTGAATGTTCCGCCGACGGCTTTCCGTCCTGTTCCGGCGGTCAATTCCTGCCTGCTGGAAATATCCCTGGGGAAAGAACACCGGGAACTTGCCACGGACGTCTTTTGGAGAGGAATGCTCAGGAGCGGTTTTGCCCAGAGGAGAAAAAAGCTGCTGAAAAACCTGAAGGCCTTCAGGGATGATGTTCCGTGGCCGGAGGTATTTGCAGATCTGGGGATAGGGGAGAATTCGAGGGCTGAAGAGCTTTCCGGAGAAAAATGGCTTGCATTGTACCGGAGAGCAAAAAAATGAAGGCCTCTTCTTCAAAAAAAGAGAAGAGGCCAACCAAAAAAAGAAAGGAGAGCGATTATTCCACCTTGTCCTTGAGAGCTTTTCCGGGCCTGAAAACGGGAACCTTCTTCGCAGGGATCTTGATGACTTTCTTGGGATCCTGGGGGTTCCGGCCTTCACGGGCAGCTCTTTCACGGACTTCGAACGTTCCGAAGCCAACCAGCTGAACCTTTTCACCCTTTGCAAGGGCACTTTCGATGGCTTCGAAAATCGCTCCGACGGCAGCGCCGGAAGCCTTTTTGTTCAACCCTGTCGCCTTTGCAACCTCAGTTACGAGTTCTGCTTTGGTCACCTTTTACAGCCTCCTCTGGATTAAAATGTGGTACCGGTTCGAGTAAAATAAAGCCAACTCAGGTCCGAACCATCATTACGTTTATTATTACCAGCAAGTCCAGTTCTGGTCAAGCATTAAACTTCATTTTTCCTCTTTTCCCCGCCAGAAAATGCGAAGAGGTACCCCTTCGAAGTCTTCAAGTTCCCGCAATTCGTTTTCGATATGGTTTTCAAATGCCTTTTCAGCCAGTTCCGGATAATTGACGAAAAAGATAAACGTCGGCGGCTCGATCTCTGCCTGGGTACAGTAAAATATCTTGAAAGCTCTCCCCCTGTTGTCGGTGGGAAGCCTGTCAAAGGCGAGGATATCACGGAGAAGCCTGTTTAATAAAGTGGTTTTTATCCGTTTCTTCCGGTTTTCGAACACTTTGATCACAAGGTCCGATATTTTCTGCATCCCTCTTCCCGTAAGGGCAGAGACGAAATGCACAGGCGCATGGGAAACGAAGACCATTTCATCCTTTAGCTTCTTTTTCATGGAATCTCCGAGGGTCTCTTTCTTCCCGAGGAGATCCCATTTGTTCAGAAGAAGCACAATCCCTTTTCCCCGTTCGATGATTTCCCCCGCAAGTTTTTTGTCCTGATCGGTAAAGGGCTCTTCGGCATCCATTACGAGGAGGGCGACATCGCACCTGTCGATGGCCTGAAGTGTTCTCACGTAGGAATAATATTCGATGTTGTCTTCGACCCGGCTTTTTCTCCTCAGGCCGGCGGTGTCGATCAGGCGGAATGTGGTGTCGCCAATTTTTACAAGGGTGTCGAGGGCATCCCTGGTAGTTCCGGGTATATCGCTCACCAGGGCCCGCTCTTCCCCTGCAAGCCGGTTGAGGATACTTGATTTGCCCACGTTCGGCCTGCCTACGATGGCCACTCTCACGGCACTGTCATCCTGGGGGACGGGAGCGTCTTTGGGAATCTTATCAAGAATGAGGTCCAGAAGGTCGTAAATATATCTTTTGTGTTCGGCGCTGATCCCTATGACATCCTCAAATCCCAGGGAGTAGGCCTGAAAGACGGAGTCTTCGTGGACTCCCTCGTCAATTTTATTTGCCACGACGATGACGGGTTTTCCTGATTTTCTCAGCATATCTGCAACGTCTTCGTCCATCCACGTGGGGCCTTCCCTTCCATTGATGACGAAGAGGACGAGATCGCTTTCGGCGATGGCCGTCGCGACCTGCTGTCTCATACCGTGGACGAAGGCGTTTTCATCCTTGGCGAGAAAACCCCCGGTGTCGATAACGTAAAACTTTCTTTCCCTCCACTCCACCTCGCCGTACAGCCTGTCCCTGGTTACCCCCGGCATATCGTCGACGATGGCTTCCCGCCGGCCGATAAGCCGGTTGAAAAGCGATGATTTGCCGACATTCGGTCTTCCGATGATGGATACTACTGGCATGGATACTATTTCCTCCTTGGGCTCAATCTATCCAGACGGTAATTTCGGGAAAACCGGTCCTGGAGTTTCCTATGGAAAAAAAGGGAGCAAGGGCATTCTGAACCCTGGACGGTGAAGGAACCGTCACCCAGAAGACAAGAGGCGGTTCTCCCGGATCCATCGGGACCAGCCCTGTTTCCTCCAGTTTCGCCATTATACTCTCTTTCAGGCGCTGGGAAGGAGACTTGATCTCGAGAAGAAACGAAAAAGGAGGCAGCTCGAGTTCCCTTCTTTCGCGGAGTTCATCGTTCCAGAAATGATCCCAGCCGAGAAGCATCCCCTTTTGCCACCCGCTGCCCGGACGCCTGCTCTGGAGGAGGACGGTGCGCCCATCCGGGCTTCCTCTCCAGAGAGATTCCCACATCATGGAAAAGGCCGTGAATTTCGCCTGAAATGAAACACTCCTCACTTCGCTGTCGGCGTCGATCCACGCAGCGAAGCCCACGTCGGCCATGTCGCACAGAGCCAGGGCGGAACGGGTTCCCAGGACGATGCCCCCCTCCGCGAATTCTTTTCTGAGTTCCTGGGCTGCCTTCTTTCCCGAGGCTTTTGTTCCATCCCAGACAAGCACCGGTTTCTTATCAGGCGCTGCCGCCCGGGCCACTGGAAGGAGGGCCTCAAGACCGGGGCGCTTCCCTGTGAGAAGGACTCCCCTGCAGGAGGGGCAGGCCTCAGGAAGGGGGAAAACCCTGCCGCAGGAAGTGCATCTGAGTCTCCGGCGTTTTTCCTCCCAGGCTGCGACCCGTCCGCAGAAACTGCATAAAAGGGGATTTCCGCATTCCTCGCAGGCCACCTCGCCTGCGTATCCCTTTCTGTCCAGAAGCCAGAGAGCCGTTTTCCCCGCGGCAAGGACCCGCGTTGTTTCTGAGAAAAGCGCGGCGGAAAGGGGAAGGGAACCCGAGATGCCCTGGAATTCGGAAGAAAAGCTGTCTTTCAGATCCACAAGCTTTACTGACTCCCGGGGAGGGCGCCGGGTGCATTTCGGTTTTCCGCGAAGGTATACCCTCGAGGAAGGCAGCCGTCCTGAAAGGATGAGGGCCGCTTGTGCCAAAAGGGCCTTTCTGGCGGCAACCGACCTGATGTTGAGAAAGGGGCGCCTGTAGGTCCTGTAAGCGCCGCTGCTTTCTTCATCCACAATGACGGAGCGGATACGGCAGAGCGGGGCGAAAACGGCTCCCGGCCCCCCGATAATGCCTCTAACCCGCCCCATTCGTGCTGCAAGCCAGGCATCGTGCAGTTTTTTCCCTCCTGTCGGGGGCCACAGGAGAGAAGTTTCCCTGGCCGTGGGTGAAAGAACGTCAAAAAACGCTGCTGCCATCCTCTGTTCCGGGAAAAGGGCAAGGAAGGGATGACCGTTGTTCAGGGATTCTGCAAGTTTTTTCCACCGGGAGGAGGTGTCGCATTCATAGAGGAACATCTCTTCGTACTGGCCGGGGACCTCCGGAAAAGGCCCTTCTGCTGGGGTAAAGTCTTCAAGAGAGCCGGGGCAGGAGAGAACGTCAGGCGGCACGGCAATTTTCAAAACCTCGCCGGGACCGCAGAGGAAGGTCTTTCCGGTCCAGTTGATGAGATCGAGTTCTTCGTCCGTTACCAGGGGGCCGCCATCGCAAAGAATCTCCGCCTGACGAACGGTGAATGATTCTTTTTCCGGAAGGGAGGCAAAAAATGAATCCGCTATTCCGAACCGCGTTCCCCTGCCTACAGGTATCCTCAGGCGGCATCCGCGGGGAAGGGGTGAAGGCAGTTCATAGGTCAGGGGGTTCCACCATGGTCCCGGTACGATGACATTGCAGAAACAGGGAGCCCCCACATTATTCACAGAAGCCAGTCCTCTTCAAGAATTCTGTTCCACACCCTTTCGGCCACATCCTCCTTTGTTCCGGAGAATTCGTCGGCGCTCCCGTCCCTGGAAAGAAGCCTGACCGAGTTGGTGTCGGTCCCGAAACCTGAACCGGAGGCGGTTATGTCATTGGCAACAATATAATCGAGATTTTTCCGCTTCATTTTTTCGGAGGCGTTGGCCAGCAGGTCGTGGCTTTCAGCGGCGAAGCCGATGAGAGTCTGTCCCTGCCGCTTCCGCTCCCCGAGCGAAGCGGCAATGTCCGTGTTCTGGACCAGGTCCACCGTGACAGCGTCGGCATTCGCCCTCTTGATTTTTCTGTCGCTGAAGGAGGCTGCCCGGAAATCGCCCACTGCGGCCGCCTTGACGATATAGTCCATTTCTTCTGAAAGGGCCAGAACCGTCCGCTTCATTTCCTCTGCAGACACAACGGACTTGACGTCAAACCCGCTGAGGTTGGAAAAGGCGGCAGGACCATGGACAAAGGTTACCGAGGCGCCTCTGTACCATGCAGATCTCGCCATGGCATACCCCATCTTCCCCGTGCTGGGATTGCTGAGAAACCTGACGGGATCAAGAAATTCCCAGGTGGGGCCGGCGGTGACGAGGACATTTTTTCCCTCGAGTTTTTTTGAAGGGCACAGGGTTTTCCACATTTCCTCCAGAATAACCTCCACGGAGGGGAGCCTGCCTTTGCCTTCGTATCCGCATGCCAGGCTTCCCGTTTCCGGATCGGCAATGATGATTCCCGTTTCCTTCAGGATTTCCATGTTTCTGGCCGTAGCGGGATGATTGAGCATATTCACGTTCATTGCCGGGAACACCACTACGGGCGCTCCGGTAGCAAGGAGCAGAGAGCAGAGCAATTCCTTTCCCGCCCCCCTGGCCATGTTCGACAGTGTTTCCGCTGTGCAGGGGGCGACGATGACCACATCAGCCCAGTCCGCCAGCGTAATATGGGGTATTTTCCACCCCGCGTCATCGGAAAGGAAGTCGGATTGTCTCCAGACCCGTTTGCCGGCCAGTGTGGACAGTACCATGGGGCTGACGAACTTTTCGCCGTCGGAGGTGAGCACTGCCTCCACGTCACACCCGGATTTCACGAGAGCACGTACGATCTCCGGGGTCTTATAGGCGGAAATGCCTCCCGTTATGCCGAGAACGACTTTTCTCTTCTGCTTCCAGTCAGGCATGGCGAATCAGGAATCGGCTCCGTTCTCCGGGGCGGATTCCTGCTCCAGGGAGAGGCGGACTGCGCCGAGATCAAATTCCTGAAGGGCTGTGGAGATGAATTTTTCGTTGTCCTCATCAAGGGTACGCCCTTTCTGTTCGCTGAGAGCCCGGGCACGGGCTGCCACTGCGGCGGTGAGGAGATATTTGTTGTTTATACCCTGTTTTTGGGCCAGAGAATCCATATCGTAGAAAATCATTTTCGTTCCTCCCTGATTGATCTGTAGCCGGTAATTACGGACTTCAGTTCTTCGGAAGCCCGTTCGGCGTCATCGTTCACTATAACGTAATCATAATCTTTGGCTTTCATCATCTCAAGCCTGGCATTTTTCATCCTGAGCCGGAGATGTTCACCGCTCTCCGTTCCCCTTTCCCTCAGGCGGTGCTCAAGTTCTTCGAGGGAAGGAGGAGAGACGAACACAAGGACGCTCTCGGGCATTTTTTCCCTTATCTGGAAAGCTCCCTGGACGTCAATTTCGAGTACCATATCAAGGCCGCCTGAAAGTGCCTGCTCCACGTCTTCCCTGAGGGTTCCGTAGTAATGTCCATGGACTTCCGCATGTTCGAGAAACTTGTCCTCCTTCAGAAGGGAAAGAAAGGCTTCTTCGGAAATAAACCGATAGTCTATGCCCTCCTTCTCTCCCTGCCGGGGAGGCCTTGTGGTGCATGATATCGAAAAACGGATGCCCTGCACCGTTTCGAAGACTTTTTTCCGCAGTGTTCCCTTGCCGGCGCCGCTTGGGCCGGAAAGGACAAAGAGCTTACCCCTGTCCGAGCGATTCATCCTCAATATCTTCCTCGAATCTGTTCACGATTGTCTCGGGCTGAATTGCCGAAAGCACTACATGGTTGCTGTCGGTGATCAGAATCGCCCTCGTTTTTCGGCCCTGGGTGGCGTCAATGAGCCTGCCCTGTTCCTTCGCTTCCTCCTTGAGACGCTTGATGGGAGCCGAGGTGGGATGAATGATTGCCACGATCCTCTCCCCTACGATCATATTGCCGAATCCGATATGAACAAGCTTTGCCGTCATCACGGTCACTCCACGTTCTGAACCTGTTCCCGGATTTTCTCCAGGAGAGTCTTTGCCTCCACCACCATCCAGCGGAGCTCGGCATCCGTTATTTTGGATCCCATGGTATTGACTTCCCGATTCATCTCCTGAATCAGGAAATCAAGTTTTCTCCCCTCGGAAGAGGGGCCTTCAAGGATGGTGCGGAATTGTCTGCAATGGCTCCTGGAACGGACGAACTCTTCGGAAATGTCCCATTTGTCCCCCATAAGGGCAAGTTCCTGGGCTACCCGCCCCTGATCAGCTTCAGTCGTCACTCCTTCAAGCAGAAGGGTGACCCGTTTCCTGAGTTCTTCGAAGAGCTCCTCCTTTTTTCCGGTCCAGTATTTTTCAATGGAACCGACGAGGGATTCAAAGGAGGAAAGATACCCGTCGACCGCCCGCCGCAGGTTCTCACCCTCTCTTTCCCGCATCCCGGCAAGGCTTGTAATTCCGGTCCCCACGATTTCTTCAAGGGCCCCGCCCACCTGCCCCTCCACCATGGAGAGCACGGAGGGCGAGTCGAGAACGCCCGGAAGGGACAGAAGGGACGGAAGCCCCGGTTTCTGCCCGGTTCCGAGTTCCTCCGAGAGAGAGAGGATCTGGGTATAATAATTGCGGAGGACGTCCCCGTCAATGGCGAGGGCCCTGTACCTCGGAGCCCAGCTTATTTCGGCGAAGAACCGTACCTTCCCCCGTCCCAGGCCGGAACGGAGAAGGCCTCCGATTGCCGATTCGAAGGAGGCGAGTTCCCTCGGCAGACGGATCGTAAGTTCCTGGTACCTGTGGTTCACCGAGGAAATCTCTATGGTGAGGGTTCCCCACTCGAAGTTTCTGCTTTCCCTTGTAAAACCCGTCATGCTGCGTATCATGAGTCCCCATTCCCTTCTCTGGAAATCGTCTCCGTCTTTTGGAGAAAGGCGTCAAGGGTTGCGAGCAGCTCGGGCAACCCTGTTCCGGAAAGGGCGCTGATTGAAACGGCTGCTTCTCCCGCCTCCCTGAACTTCTCCTCCACAGCCCGGCTTTCATCCGGGGCGAGAAGATCGCATTTGTTCAGGGCAAAAAAACGGGGAATCTCTCCTCCGCCGATCTCCTGAACAGTTTTCTCGACGACTTCCCGAACCTCCTGGTAATCCGGAGCGGCTACATCCAGAACAAAAACGAGAAAAGCGGACGACACGATTTCTTCCAGTGTTGTCCTGAAAGCCGCCACGAGGCCGGGAGGAAGGTCCCTGATGAAGCCCACTGTATCGGAAAGCAGAATCTCCCTTCCCGACGGCAGTCTCACTTTCCTCATGAACGTATCCAGGGTTGAAAAGAGCCTGTTCTCCGCCACAAGAGACGCATCCCTGCTCAGCGCCCTGAGGAGGGATGATTTTCCGCTGTTCGTATATCCCACCAGCGAAACAACGGGAAGATTCATTTTCTTCCTCCGGTCACGCTGCAGGGTCCTCTTTCTTTTCAGCACTCCGAGTTTTTTGCTGATGTCCCGCACACGCCGCTCAAGCTTTCTCCTGTGGCGCTCGAATTCCGTCTCTCCCGGGCCCCTGGTCCCGATTCCGCCCCCGAGGCGGGACATCTGCGCTCCGAGTCCCTTCAGGTGAGGTATCTCATATTTGCACAGCGCCATCTCCACCTGCATTTTCGCTTCGGAAGAACTTGCCCGGAGCTCGAAGATTTTCATAATGACAAAGGGCCGGTCCCACACCTCCACGCCTGTGGCTTTCTGGAGGTTGTTTTTCTGCCCCGGAGTCAGCGATTCGTTGCATACGAGAAGCGTTGCGCCCACGCTTTTGCAGAAGAGAGCCAGTTCTTCCGCCTTGCCTTTCCCTAGGAGAAAAGCCGGGTCGGGCCTGCTTCGCCGCTGTATGACCGAACCTGCGGACGCTATGCCCAGATTTCCGAGGAGAAGCTCCAGCTCCTCAAGAAGCACCGAGGGAGAAAAAGGCTGATCCGGGAGTTCCAGTCCCGCTATCACCGCCTTACGTTCAGGCATGACCGTCAAAGAAGGGCCCGGGCCCTGGGCTCGAGGGAAACCAGTTCTTCTTCCAGTTTTTTGAGCAGCAGATCTCGCCCCTCCCTGCCAAGTCTTGCATATTCTGCTGTTTCAATGGTCTCGCCGACAACCACCGAAAGATGGAGGGGCTTGACGAATTTTGAGCCCGGAGGCATGGCCTCGAAAGTTCCGGCGACAAAGGCCGGGACGACCGGTGCGCCCGATTTCAGGGCGATAAGGGCGGCCCCTCCTTCAAGGGGTTGGAGCTTTCCGTCCAGAGATCGGCCTCCCTCCGGAAACAGAAGCACATTTTCACCGTCATCGAGCAGCTTCAAAAATGCCCTCAATGCGGCTCCGGCGCTCTGGCTGTCCTGTTTCAGCACTGGAGTGGCGCCCAGTGCACGGACCATGCTCCCGAAAATGAAGGGCTCAAAGAGCTCTGCCTTGGCGAGAAAGCGGAGCCTTCCGGGGAAAATTGCTCCCATGACCACGGGGTCAAGGTTGCTGCAGTGATTGGCTATGACGATGTAATTCCGGCGCGGAAGCGGAGAGAGCCAACGGATTGAAATCCTGTTGTACACCTTGAGGGAGATGTAAAAGAACCATTTTACAAAAAAATAAAAGAGTTTATTGGACAGCGTCATTATGATTCTCCTTGTTCAGGATTTCTCTCACCAGAGCGAGCACACTGCCGGTCACTTCCCCGATAGTCAGTCCGTCGGTACTCAGCTCGACCGCGTCATCGGCCTTCCGCAGCGGAGCTGTGGAGCGGCTGCTGTCCGCCCGGTCCCTCTCCCGTATCTGTTCAAGCACATCTTCATAGCGTGCGTTTTCCTTCCGCTCCCTGAGTTCGAGAAAACGGCGCCGTGCCCTTTCCTCGTCAGATGCGGTGAGGAAAATCTTCACCCGGGCATCAGGAAATACGACGGTCGCCATGTCTCGCCCGTCCGCTACAAGACCTTTCCTTTTTCCCTGTTCCCGCTGGAGGTCAAGGAGGCGGTTCCTGACCATGGGCAGCGATGCGTAGGCGGAAACAACGGTGTCGATGCGGGGAGTGCGTATTTCGGCCCCGACGTTTTTTCCCTCGAGCAGGATTTCTTTTTCGGTTATTTCCAGGGAGACCTCCTGAAGGGCTGAATACAGTGCATCGCATTCCACGGGCGGAATGCCCCTGGCGTCAAGAAAGAGGGCAAGCGCCCTGTACAACGCCCCGGTGTCAAGATAGGGAACCCCCAGGGATCCGGCTACCAGTTTCGCCACGGTGCTTTTTCCGGCTCCGGCCGGTCCGTCGATGGCCACAATGAGCGGCTGGGCCGTCATTGGAAAGCTTCCTCCATTTCCGACAGCTCCGCCTCTGCCTGGGCGACGAAATCCACCAATTCGGACATGAGAAGTTCATAATCGGTGATGCCGAGCCTTTCCAGCGACTCTGGATAGAGATAGCTCTGGAGGCCGTCGGCGCCGAGTCCGACGCCGAGCATGAGGCAGAGGGAGTTTGCGATATGGACCACGTCGACCAGGGGTTGGTATTTCGGTTCCTGAAGGGCGTTGGGAGAGTGGTGATACGCCACCGCAAATCTGAAGGGGTCGGGAAGTCCCCATTTTTCTACCAGAAGGGTTCCCACAGCGGCGTGGTCAAACCCGAGAACCTGGACTTCGGCGTCGAGGAAGGGAATCTGCTGCTCCTCCACCAGTTTGACGATGATGCCGTATCCGAAACGGACATAATCGTTCAGCACCACTTTCCCGATATCGTGAAGAAGCCCTCCGACGTAGGCTTCTTCCGGAAGGGCTTTCCTGGTCTTCTGGGAAATGTACCGTGCCGCATAGGCCACGGTGAGGGAATGGCGCCAGAGGGCTCCCCTGTCAAGGGCATATCCCGTGAGGGATTTGTCCATCACGGAGTAAACCGAGGCCGAGAGAACGATGTTGCTGATGTTCTTGTACCCCAGGAGAGCGATGGCTTCCGCGACGCTCGAAATCTCCCTGGAAATTCCATAGGCAGCGGAATTGGCCAGCTTGAGGGTCCGGATAACAAGCCCCTCGTCCCGGGAAAGGCTGGCGGCCACATCCTGGGCGCTGCTGTCCGGGTCATTCAGTTTGCGCATCGTTTCCACGACGAACTGCGGAAAAGATTTGATTTCCTTTATTTTGTTGAGGATGCGTGTTTTAATGAGTTCCCGTGACCGCTCGTCAATTCCGTCCATCTTCCGCCCTCCTTGAATGACCTAAACGCTTCCCCCCGACCGGATCGCATTCCAGAGTTCCCCGCGGGACATCTCGACGAACTTTCCCGCAGGAAGTTCCTTCAGCTCCATTTTACCAATTCTTTTCCGAACAAGCACTTCGACTTCAAAGCCGAGACTTTGGGCCATCCGGCGCACCTCCCGCTTGACCCCCTCCGCCAGGACCACGGAGACCCACCTGCCCGCTGGTTCCCGGTCAAGGATAAGAACACTTGCCGGCTTCAGCAGACGCCCGTCGAGCTCCACGCCGGAAAGCCACTCCCTGGCGGATTTCCGGTTAATTTCCCTGTCGAGAAGGGCGTGGTATTCCCGCAGTATTCTCCGGGAGGGGTGCAGCACCTCCTGGGCGAAGGTGCCGTCATTGGTGAGGATCAGCAGGCCTTCTGTTTCCCTGTCGAGCCGACCCACGGGAAACAGGCGGAAGGAGCGGTACTTTTCCGGAAGCAGGCCGGCTATGACCGGATCAAAGGGATCGCTGACGGAACAGACCCAGCCCGCAGGCTTGTTCATAACGACGTACACTTTGCTTTCAGGCTGAACACGGCTGCCGTCGACGGTAACTTCATTTCCTTCGTCCACACGGTATGCCGGCATGAGAACCACCTTTCCGTCCACCTTAACACGGCCGGAAGAAATGATATCCTCGACCTTTCTTCTCGCTCCCAGCCCGCACATGGCCAGGAACCTGTTGAGCCTGATCCCTTCATTCACGGCAGATCATCCCCTCTCCGCCGTCCCCGATTTCTTTCGGCTGACCGGCCGATTCCTTCCGGGGCTTTTCTTCGGGCGGCGGCGCAAGTTCCTGAAGCTCCTCAAGGGTGGGAAGTTCTGAAATGGAGGAAAGGCCGAAGGTCTCCAGAAAGAGGTCCGTGGTCCTGTAGAGCAGCGGTGAGCCGGTGCCTTTTTTTCTTCCGGCGATTCTGATCATCCCGTGAGAAAGGAGTGTTTCAATCACCCGTTCGCACCTGACCCCCCGGATGTCCTCCACTTCGCTCCTGGTCACCGGCTGGTTGTAGGCGATCACGGCCAGCGTTTCGACCGCTGCCCTGCTCAGGCGGATCTTCTGCGTCTGGGCTGTATCGCGGAACAGGGAGACTGTATCGGCCACGTCCTCTGCCGTCACCATCCGCCATCCTCCTGCAGTTTCCTGGAGGAGAAGCCCCGATCCGGTCCTCCTGAGGAAGTCTCCGAGTCGCCGTATTTCTCCTGAGATGATTGAAAGAGGCAGGGACAGGACCTCTGCAAGTTCCGCAGCCGCAACAGGAGTTCCGGCGACGAAGAGGATCGCCTGAATCCTTCGGCCGGTGTCGGAAATGCCTTCAGACACTGTATATGAGCACATCCCTGAACAGCTCCTCCTGTACGATGCGGATTCGCCCCATTCTGCTCATTTCGAGCAGGGAAAGAAGCGTCACGACGAAAACGCCCACGTTTCTGCCGTTTCCGAGAAGGCCCGAGAAGGAGAACGCCGGGGATTTTTTGAGAATCCCCATTATCTCCGAAATCTTCATGTCGATCTGCTCCTCATCCGGCAGCGGAACAGGCATTCCTTCCCAGTCATCTTCCCTGTCCATCCAGGAGAGCTTTCCCGAAGAACCGGAGGACCTTTTTTCTTCCAGAAGGTCCCACCAGAGACTGCACAGTCCGTAGAGGTCGCCGAGGTCCCAGGATTGTCCTTCTTCCCCGGAGGAAGGACGGAAAAAAACGAAATCCTGCTTTTCCTTCCTGTTCCAAAGGAAAAAGGCTGCTTTCCGGTATGGCCTGTACCGGGAAAGTTTTTCCTCCACATCGTACCCGTCAAGGGGTTCATCTTCCATGCCGGACTGGTCATCTTCCTGCCCTCCGGCTTTCCCCGGGAGAAGGAACCTGATCTTGTTCAGCACCAGAGAGGCCGCCAGGGTCAAAAATTCGGAGACCACGGCAACGGAGACCCGCCTCGTGTTGGCCAGGTAGGCTCCGTAGATCCTGACGGCCTGACCGACGGAAATACCGGCCGCATCGAGCTGTCTGTTTTCCACCAGGTAGCATAGCAGGTCGAAAGGGCCGGAAAAACCGCTTACCTCCGCCTGAAAACCGCTCAGGTTGTGGTTCGGAACCACATCATCGACCTACCCTCTCCGGACGAATCCCAGGGCGGCCACAACCTCGTCCATGGTTTTGCGGGCGACAGCCCCGGCCTTCACTGCTCCCTCCCTGAGGATGTCCCCGAGAAGATCGGGATTTTTTTCGTAATATGCCCGTTTCTCCCGTATGGGGTTCATTACCCTCTCCACATGAACCTTCAGCTTCTTCTTGCAGTCCACGCAGCCGATGCCTGCGGTCCTGCAGCCCTCCGCTATCTCGGCTTTTTCACTGTCGCTGTTGTTGAAGACCTTGTGGATATCCCAGACAGGGCATTTTTCCGGATCGCCGGGGTCGGTGCGTTTTTCCCGGGCAGGGTCGGTCACCATGGTCCGCAGTTTGTTCCAGACATCCTCAGGGCTGTCGGCAAGGTTGATCGAATTTCCGTAGGATTTGCTCATTTTCTTGCCGTCCGTTCCGGGAACCTTCGGAGTGGGGGTCAGCATGATCTGGGGTTCGACCAGGACCTCCCCGAAAAAGCCGTTGAATCTCCGCACCATTTCCCTGGCAATTTCCAGGTGGGCGCTCTGATCCTCGCCCACGGGCACGATCCCCGCCTTGTACAGAAGAATGTCCGCCGCCATGAGGACAGGGTATCCGAGGAAAGCATAATTGCTGAGGTCCTTGTTCTGTATGTTGATGATCTGTTCCTTGTACGTGGGGCATCTCTGGAGCCAGCCGAGCGGTGTGACCATGGAAAGGGCAAGATGCAGCTCCGCGTGCTGGGGGACGTGGGACTGAACGAAAATGACGCACTTTTCAGGGTCAAGGCCGGAGGAAAGCCAGTCGATAAGGACCTCCCTGCAGTTTGATTCTATTTTGGAGCTGTCGGCATAGTCCGACATGAGGGCATGCCAGTCAACAATGCTGTAGAAGCAATCATACCCATCCTGGAGCTTGATCCAATTCGTCAGGGCTCCCGCAAGATGCCCAAGGTGGAGCTGTCCTGTGGGTCTCATTCCGCTGAAAACACGCTGGTTCATTTCTAACCACCTCGAATGGGAAATGTCCGGAAAAATCCGTCAAAAAATCTAAGATATCATATCATTTGAACCGGAATCGTCATAGGCTAGAATGATGTCAGCCTATGACGACAGGGGCACGGGGCATGCCTCTGAAAACAGGAACTCCGGATCCTGAGGCTTCGGAAACAGTCCCGGCCAGTGCCTCGAGAGAAAACGACTCTGCTTCCCCGTGATCTCCAATGAGGAGAAGAAGTCCTCCCTCAAGGGCCTCCAGCCTTTCGTGGTACTTCACATCTGATGTGAAGTAGGCGTCAGCCCCGGAAGCTTTCGCTCCGCCCCACAGGCTGCCACCGGAGCCTCCGCACAGTGCGAGCCTGTTCACTGAACGGTGGGGGGCGCCGTAGAGGTCGAGACGGGAGAGCTTCAGCACGGAACGGATCATCTGCCCCAGTTCCTGCCCTGTCATAGCTGCTGGAAGATTTCCCAGGGCTCCGAGTCCCCATGCACCGGAGGCTGAGGGAACAAGGGGGCAGACGGACTCCAGTCCCAGGGCCCCGGCTATGGCGGCGTTGACGCCTCTCGGGCTCGAATCCCAGTTTGTATGCATGGAGATCACGGCAATGTCTTTTTTCAGCGCGAAGGCGACGGCCTTTCCGGTGCAGGTGGAAACATCAATCTTTTTCAGCGGGGAAAAGATGAGAGGATGGTGGCTCACCAGGACGGAGCATCCATTTTCGGCCGCATATTCCATGGCTTCCGGAGTCGGGTCGAGGCATACCGCGACCCCCGTCACCGGAGACTCGGGATTTCCCGTGATGAGTCCCGAATTGTCCCACTCCTCCGCCCAGCTGAAAGGAACCATGGCGTCAAGGTTCCTGAGAAGATCCTTCACTCGCATCGCCTTTCCTCCTCCCAAATCCAAATAAAAAAAACCGTTCCCCCGGAAGGAAACGGCGATTTTCGTGGTGGGCCTACCTGGACTCGAACCAGGAACCTTCCGGTTATGAGCCGGTGGCTCTAACCACTTGAGCTATAGGCCCGGAAAGAAGCGTTGCTCATTATACGCCCCAGGTCTGAGGAAATGCAAGGAGCATGCCATATTTCTAAAAAATCCGCCGATTTACTCCTCTATAACGATGCAGCCCACAGGGCAGCTCTCGGCAGCTTCCTGAGCGCAATCGCCGCCTTCGGGGCGAATTACCTTGGAAACCCCTGCATCTTCGTCCATGGAAAAGACCTCGGGGCACACCTGAGCGCATACACCACAGCCGATACATTCTTCCTGATTAATAGATACACGCATGAAAGATGTGGTCACCTCCTTCCGTCAGAGGGATTGTATATCAGCGGGGGGCTATCGTCAAACCCGCCCGGCCTGAATCCCTGGACTCACTCCCACAGGGCCACCTTCGGCTGTCTCTTTTCCACGCCGTCAAGCCGAAGCAGAGCCTTGTAGGAGGAAACGGCCTTCACCTCGGGGTCAGAGGAAACCATGAAAATTCCCGTTCCCGCAACCTCAGCACCGAATTCCTTGGCTACCAGGAGCATTCCGGCTGCCGTACTGCCGCCGCGCATGAAGTCGTCAACTATGAGGACCCGCTTCCCCTTTCCGAGCTGCTTGGTTCCCATGTACATGGCTTTTACATCGCCGTTCTTTGTGGGGTAATGGACGGTGACAGCCGATCCGTCGCTCGCCCGGTTCCGGAAACGGCATACCGCCAGGGGAATGCCCATGGCGTGGGCGGTAAAAATGGCGAGGGGAATGCCCTTGACTTCGGATGTCATGACCACGTCCGGCCTCGTCTCGCTGAAGAGGGAGGCCATGGCGTACCCGAGACGGAGGGCGTAGTGGGGGTTGAAGAGGATGTCGCTGTAATAGACCAGCCCTCCGGGAAGAAAACGGTCTTCGCAGTTGAGGAGGTCCATTATTTCCTTGAGGAGGGTGTCCTTGACCCCCGCCGCCATCCTCGGAACGAAGGACGCGCCGCCCGTTCTTCCCCGGTCGACGCTGATCCCCCCCATCCCCTCCCGGGAAAGGGCTTCGTCGATGATCGCCACATCATCGCTGATGACCGTCTTCGACACAAGGAAGTCCTCGGCAAGGGATGTCAGTGAAAGCTGCTTCGAAGGGCAGGTTAAAAACCTGGCCGCAGTGCGGATAAGCCTTTCTGTTCTTTGTCCTTTCATTTCGTCATCACTCCAGGCAGAAAATTTTCCGTATCCAGTCGTATTTCGTCATATCTCTGAAAAAACAGCCGAGGCCGCTTTTTTCGTAGAAGAGCCCGAAACAGGCACTCCCGCTTCCCGTTATTCCCCAGCCTGTGGCGCCGTATTCGCCGAAAGCGCTGAAGAGATCCGAATACCGGGGGTGTAAAGTCCGAAGCACCGGCAGAAAATCGTTCGGCAAAAGCCCGACGTGCCGTTGTGCCCGCAAAGCGCCCAGAATGTCTTCCGTTTCCTTTTCCGCCTCGCCGGCGTTCAGGGGAAACCGTCCGCCGTATGTGTTCTCGAGGAGAGAAAAAGCCCTTTTTGTGGACATCTCCCAGGACGGAACCGCAACAAGAACCGCAGGCGTTTCCGGTGGAGAGGAAACAGGCATGATATTGTCTCCCCTTCCGCTCACTACGGCCCATTCGGCATCGCTGAAAAGAAAGGGGACATCGGAGCCGAATTCCCCCGGCCCGGGATTATTTCTCCCGCTCATGCGCTGCAGCCAGGAAAGCAGGGCCGCGGCGTTTCCGCTTCCTCCGCCCAGTCCGCTTCCCGGCGGGATATTCTTCACAAGGTTTATGTGAAGGGGTGGAAGATCCATGGTCTGCCCGGCAGCGGTCAGCACTTCCTCAAGTATGTTTCTTCCCGGGACGGTCTCTCCGTAAACGGACAGGCTGTTCCGGACATTATGATCATATTGCGGTGTAATTGTCAATGATTCTACCGAGGATAGTCGCAAAAAAACCGATCTGAGTTCGTGGTATCCGTCAGACCGTTTGCCGGTGATCCGCAACGAGATATTGATTTTGGCATCCGAATGGACAAAAAAGGACATAATGGCCTCCTCTTGCGAGAGAAAAAAAAGATGCCCCGGCACGGAGGGGTGTCGGGGCGTCTTTTTTCGGACGTTCGAAAGGGATCAGTTCCTGCTTCCGGAAAGAAGCTCCAGTTCTACCTCGCGGGTCAAAAGCTCCGCATAGCTGAAGGATACCTTGCTATCCTGAGATTCGACGTAAAGGGTAAAGAGGTTCGGATAGGTTTCCAGGATGACTCCCTGGCGTTCTTCAACCTTGCGGCGCCCCTTGGCTGTCCTGTACCGGACTTTCAATCCCTTGTACAACGCAACCTGTTCACGGATCGAAGTTATTGTCGCCATTCGGGTCACTCCCAATACTGCAAATGTTGCATGAATCTTATCATAAATATGAAAAAATATCAAATGTCAGGGGGGCTCATGCCGACCCGGGGCCAGGGGCCCGGTACCTCAGGGACCGGAAATTTCCCGGGGGAGCTTTGACGCGAGAAGGACCCTTTTCTCTCCCGCTCTCCGGGTGAACCCCTTCGCATCAAGATATTCGAGCAACGGGAGAATGAATTTTCTCGAACTCCCCGTGATATCCCGTACCCGGGCCAGGGTGATGCCGTCTTTCTCCCGGAGGAGGATACGGAGAAGCTCATTCTCCACCTCCGCTGAAAGAAGAAACTCTCCGGACACAACGGAAACCATGCCCGTTTCCCGCATGCCGTTGAGCAGTGTAGAAAAAGCCTCCTCTCCGATGGCGAGGATCTCTCTCGCCTCAGAAATCACGGGAGGCTGGAATCCTCTTTCCCTGCACAAGGAAAGGATCCCGGCGGACCGTCTTTCAAAGGCCTCGTCGTCTCTCGGCAGAAAATTTCCCAGGCGGAGAAGCCCTTCTTCCGTGAGTACCACGGAACCGCCTGAAACGAGGGCTTCGAGAAAAGCCTTCGCCGTTCTCGAATCGAAGGATTTGAGAGAGGAAAGGGCTGTCACGTCAGGAGGAGCACCCTTCTGGGACGGATGGGAGTCGTGGTAGGACCCGAGGAAGGCTTCCACGTTCCCCGCCAGCCGAAGAAAGCATTCCCTGGAAAGAAGGAGCTTTTTTTCCCCCTGGAGAAACACAATGTCTTCCCTCTTCCTGAGCTTCTCCGCCAGGCGGGCAGTTTCTCCGGGGGATTCCTGGATAAAGAGGGCTCCATCGGAAAGCTCCAGCATGGAAAAAGACCTGACCAGCGCAAGGAGCCTTTCTTCAGGGTCGTGGACCGCGGCAAGGTCCCGTACCCTTTCAATGCATGAGGTCCTGGCTTTTCTGCCCTTGGGCTTGGCGGCGTAGGGAAACAGGACTCTCCCGCCGGCGATGGTCTCAAGGGGGCTGTATCTCCGCAGGACGAAGCGCTGGTCCACGAGGCAGACGATATCCTCCTCGGCGACGATCTGGGCCGGAGCGGTCTCTCCAGGCTGGAGCAGGGGATTTTCGAGAAGGGCGATACGGGCCACCACATCGGAGGTCCCGATGTGCAGGCGTACTCTCTGCCAGTGACGAACCGGCTCTCCGGCGCTCTCAAGCAGACGGAGTTCGCACTCGAAACACCGCGTGGTCCTGTAGACACCCTTTGCGCAGAGGACATCACCCCTGGACAGCCCATCGGAAGAAATCCCCGCGACGCTCACAGCGACCCTCTGTCCGGCCCAGGCCGTCTGGACACCGGCTCCGTGCACCTGCACGCTGCGGATCCTGCCTTCGCTACCTGAGGGGAGAGCCGCGGCTTCCATGCCGACGGATATTTCCCCCCTGTAGGCAGTCCCGGTGACCACGGCGCCGAAACCCGCCACGGGGAATGTCCGGTCAATGGGAAGGAAGAAAGGGCCTTTCCTGGGCCTCGGGCGGATTCGGTCCACAAGACTCCCGAGTTCCTCCCGGAGAAGAGAAAGGTTCGTCCCGGAAAGTGCGGAAACGGGTATTACCGGTTTTCCTTCCAGGAATGAACCGCGAAGGAAATCACGGACATCCTCAAGGGCGAGCTCCAGGAATTCCTCATCCACAGAGTCCGTTTTCGTCACGGCGACAAGCCCGTCCTTTACGCCGAGGAGTTTCAGTATCTCGAGATGTTCCCTTGTCTGGGGCATTACCCCCTCGTCGGCGGCCACCACGAGAAGCACCCCGTCAATTCCGGAGGCTCCGGCCACCATCTGGCGGATAAACCGTTCATGACCGGGGACATCCACAATGCTGACAATCCTGCCGTCGTCAAGGACGAGGGGGGCGAATCCGAGCTCGATGGTTATTCCCCGCTTTTTTTCCTCGCTGAGGCGGTCGCAGTCAACCCCGGTTATGGCTTTCACGAGGGTTGTCTTTCCATGGTCGATATGACCTGCCGTTCCGAGCACAAGGGAAATTTCCCGGCGGTCCACGGCATCACCTCCCGGAAGCGATGGCCCTGAAGGCATCGCAGATTCTTTCTTCGTCTCCCGGAAGGAGAGTGCGGACGTGAAGGAGAACCACATTGTCCCGGGCGCCTGCTATAACAGGAACAGGGAGAGTTCTCAGAAGGGAGAGGATCGTCCCGGCGCTCCCTACGGATTCCAGGACAATTCCCACTGCCCATCCCGGAAGCCGTTCTGCCGGAAAGGCGCCTCCGCCCACGGCGTCATCGGCTTCCGTCAGGGAAACGGTACCCGCCGGGAGAATCCTTTTCAGTTTATCAGAGAGTCTCCGGGCTTTCTTTCGGAGGGAATCGCCTGTTTCATTCAGCATGGCGAGAGTCGGAATCCTGAGATGCCTCCCGGAAAGATAGAGGCGGAGGGTTGCCTCGAAGGCGGCGAGGGTCATCTTGTCTACTCTCAGCGCCCTCAGAAGAGGATAACTGCGCAGCCTGTCCACAATCTCCTTCTTTCCGGCCAGGCCCCCGATCTGGGGTCCGCCGAGCATTTTATCTCCGGAAAAAGTCACAAGGTCCACTCCCGCGCGGAGGCACGAGGAGACTGTCGGCTCCCCCTTCAGACCGAAGGGGGCCATGTCGATGAGGGTTCCGCTCCCCAGGTCTTCCAGGAAAAGGAGTCCTCTTTCTTTGGCAAGGCCGTTAAGCTCTTCTCTCGGGACCGAGGAGGTAAAACCCTCCATCCGGAAATTCGACGGGTGGACCTTCAGAAGAGCTGCCGTGTTTTCCGTCACCGCGTTTCCGTAATCCTTCAGGTGGGTTCTGTTCGTGGACCCCACCTCCACGAGACGGGCGCCCGAAAAGGCCATTATGTCGGGAATGCGGAAGGATCCTCCGATTTCCACGAGTTCCCCCCTGGAGACGATAACTTCTTTTCCGGCGCACAGCCCGGCCAGCATGAGAAGGACCGCCCCGGCGTTGTTGTTCACCACCAGCCCCGCATCGGCACCGGTGATTTCCTTCAGGAGCCATTCCACGTGATCACTCCTGTGCCCCCGCTTGCCTTCGGAAATGTCGTATTCGAGGGTACTGTACCTGTCGGCCACGGCCAGAACCGCGTCCCTGGCCTCGGGGGCCAGGCATGACCTGCCGAGGTTCGTGTGAATCACCACGCCCGTGGCGTTCACTACCGGCCTGAGACTTTTTCCGGCCCTGGCGGCAAGTACGGGAAGAGCCAGTGTCAGGACGGATTCCGCGGAAGGTTCGGCCCCCTCGCCTTCGAGAATTTTTTTCCGGAGGGAGTCCATGGCGTCCCCAAGGACTGTCTTCACCGCCTCTCTGCCCATGCTTTCCAGAAAGGGCTCCATGTCCGGCATGCCAAGGAGGCTGTCCATGGCCGGGAGAGAGCGGAGCCTGTTTTTTTCTGCATTCTGTGCCTTCATGGAAGAAACATCACCTTTCTCCGGAGAAAAGAAGTGTACAACGAAAGGGCAAGCGTCCCGCACCGTAAAAGGCCGGGTGGAGGAAAATACTTTGCTCCCGCCCATATTCTACCCTATAATAGCAGGCTGTACGGGTCGGGATTTTCAAAACACTTCGGGGAGGCGACAGTATGGCGAAGATCGACGCCAGGGGCAAAAGCTGCCCCCAGCCGGTCATGATGACCAAAACGCATGTGGACTCGGGAGAAAAGGAACTCGAGATTTACCTCGACAACGCGGTGTCCGCTTCCAACGTCCAGCGTTTTCTTGAAAAAAACGGATTTCGGGTACAGATCATAGACGAGGACGGAACCATTACCATCAGGGGGACGAAAGGCGACTGGCCGGAAAATGCCGTCAAGGCAACGGAAGAACAGCAAAAGGCCTTGCAGAATACGGCCGTCCTGATTGCCGACAGGGTAATCGGAGGAGAAGACCAGGTATTGGGAGAAGTGCTCATGAAGGGCTTCCTCGGAACCCTCTCCCAGCTCTCAAACCCGCCGTCGGTGGTGGCGCTCATGAACGAGGGCGTCAAGCTCGCCCTGAAAAACACGTCATCCTGCGACCATCTCTCCGCTCTTCGGAAGAAGGGAACCAGAATCCTCGTCTGCGGCACCTGCACCAATCATTTCGGCATTACTGCCGATATCGGCGCGGGAGTGATCTCCAACATGTTCGAGATCACGGAAGCCCTTCTTTCCGCCGAGAAGCAGCTTACCGTCTGAAGAGTCCTGCTTTCATGCCTCCCCTTCCCTGAAGGGGAGGCATGAAAGCAGGTATTCCGCCAGGAAAGAAAGAGCTTCCCCGGTGCTTCTATCGGGAGAAAGAAACGTCATAAGCCTTTCCTCCGCAGGAAGGTAGGCCACGTGGACCTCGCTGTCGAGTATGTCCTGCTCCGCTTCCGGTGCGTCCTCGTCGAAAAGAAGCATCCATCCCGGCGTAGTGACCCCTACCAGCGTCCAGTCCGTCCCTGGGTAGGTATGGTGAATGACACCGCTGAAGTTTCGTCCCGACCGTGAAACAAGCCTGCCGCTGATCCAGCGGGCCCGCTCCTCCATGGAGTCCGCCGCGATGAGAAGGGATCCTCCCTCCTCCTCCAGGGAAACATAGACCCTCGACAGGGGGAGCAGCGACCCCCCGTTGAACCCGTTTCCTCCGTCCACGCCTTCCATGAAGGAAAGGCCGCCCCGCAGAGAGTCGGAAACATTCACCGCATATCCCTTCACGGGCCGTGGGGGCGAAAATCTCGCAAGGCACATGAGCACGTCTTCCACCACGTAATCTTCGCCGGAACCAAAGCGGATCATTCCGTATTCCACAGGAGCAGCCCCTTTCATCTTTCTTAGACTATCAGACTCCAGAGGGCGTTTGCGACCCTCATCCCTTTCGGTGTCAGCGAAAGGCTGCCCGGGCTTTCCGAAAAACAATCGGCGGGAGCTTCCCGCCTGAGGGTATCCTGAATGCTGTCAAGTATTGCCTGACCGTATTTGTGCGAAAAAGCGTCGAAGGGAATGCCCCATTGTGTCCGGAGCAGAAGCACAGCTGCTTCCCTGGCAGCCTTCTCCCCTGAGACCGACTCCATCCCGGCCACGCTTCCCCCGAAGGCACGAACGGAAGAAGCGTACCCCTCAAGGCTGCCCTCATTCCGGTACCGTTTTTCCCCGAGAAAACCCCAGGCACCTGCTCCAAGCCCCAGGACGGGATCCCTCCGCCAGTAGGCGGTGTTGTGGCGGCTGTGGCGCCCGGGCAGGGAAAAACTGGCGATTTCATACTGGCTGAAGCCTTTGCGGGGAAGATACCACTGGCTCCACCTATAGAAAGGATACCCGTCCGTTCTTCCGGAAGGGGGGGAGGAATTCCACCGGCATCCTTCGTCAATGCTGAGCTGGTACAGGGAAATATGGTCCACTCCGAGCCCCAGTGCAGTCTTCACGGAACCCGCCCAGGACCGGAGCGTCTGGTCCCGCAGCCCGAACATCAGGTCGGCGCTGACGGAAAAGCCTCCCAGGACCGCAGTCCTGACGGCTTCGCATGCTTTTGAGGCATCATGGGGGCGTCCGAGCCAGAGAAGATCACCGTCCGAAAAACTCTGGACGCCGATGCTTACCCTGGAAACCCTCCTCTTCTTCCAGACGGCGGCATGCCTCTCCGAAAAAGACTCCGGATTCGCCTCCACCGTAATTTCCGCGCACGGTGAAACGGGAATGTTCTCTTCCAGAAATGACAGCAGGTCTTCCCACTGGCCCGGGGAAAGCATGGTGGGCGTGCCGCCTCCGAAGTACAGAGTGGACGCTTCGGATTTCTCCCCGAGGAATGCCCGGTAAAAGAGGATCTCCTTTTTCAGCAGATCCAGGTATTTTTCGCTCTCCCCGGGTGTTGCGGGAACGCTGAAAAAAGAACAGTAAGGGCATTTCCGGAGGCAGAAGGGAATATGGATGTAGACAGAAAAGGGTCCGGAAAGGTCTCCCAGAGAAGAACCGATTTCGTGTGAAAGGGAGCTATTTTTCCTCATCCTCTTCCACCTGGAGGAAAGCGAGGAACGCCTCCTGGGGAATGGAGACCTTGCCGATCTGTTTCATCCGCTTCTTCCCTTCCTTCTGCTTTTCGAGCAGTTTCCTCTTCCTGGTGATGTCTCCTCCGTAGCATTTGGCGAGAACATCCTTGCGAAGGGCTTTCACGTTCTGGCGTACGATGACTTTTTTTCCTACGGAGGCCTGGATGGGAACCTCGAAAAGCTGGCTGGGGATCAGCTCCTTCAGTTTCCTCACGGCCGCCTGCCCCCTGTAATAGGCTGAATCCCGGTGGCAGATGAAGGAAAATGCATCCGCAGCCTCGCCGCTCACAAGCACATCGACCCTCACGAGATCGGCCGCTTTCAGGCCGATGAACTCGTAGTCAAGGGAGGCGTACCCTCTCGTCTGGGATTTGAGCTTGTCGTGAAAGTCGATGATGAATTCCGCCAGTGGAAGTTCATACACCAGCCGGACCCTGTCCGGAGCGAGATAATCCATGGAAACATAGGTGCCCCGCTTGTCCTGGCAGAGTTTCATCACCTTCCCGACATACTCCGTGGGAACGAAAAGGGAGATCTTGATCACCGGTTCCCGGACTTCCTGGATCTCGCCGATTTCGGGGAAATCGGAAGGCCTGTGGGCCTCGATGAGGCCCCCGTCCTTCGTCACAACTTCGTAGACCACGTTGGGGGCTGTAGCCACGAGTTCCACCCCGAACTCCCTCCGGAGCCGTTCCTTCGAGACATCCATGTGCAACAGGCCGAGAAAGCCGCACCGGAAGCCGAAACCGAGGGCCACGGACGTCTCGGGCTCGAAGTTGATGGAGGAATCATTGAGGGTCAGTTTTTCCAGGGCATCCCGGAGCTGAGGGTAATCATCCCGCTCCACGGGATAAAACCCGCAGAACACCACGGGCTTGACCTTGCGGTAGCCCGGGAGGGGCGAGGCAGCGGGCCTGCCGTTGTCGGTGATGGTATCGCCTGTGTGGGCTTCCGCCACTGTTTTGATATTGGAGACCACATACCCGACTTCTCCGGCGGCAAGTTCATCGCAGGGCTGGAAACCGGGGCGGAACACTCCCACTTCCTCCACGGGGAAGACACCTCCGGTGGCCATGAAACGGATGGTCTGCCCCGGGCGGATCCTGCCGTTTACCACGCGAATGTAGCAGATGACCCCCTTATAATTATCGTAGACGGAATCGAAAATCATCGCCTGGAGGGGAGCCTCCCGGTCGCCCAAAGGAGCGGGAACTTTCTCTACTACCCGTTCCAGGATATCATCGATTCCCTTTCCCTCCTTGGCGCTGGCGAGGATGACATGATCGCAGTCAAGGCCCACCACGTCCTCGATTTCCCGAATCACGTACTCCGGCCTGGAGGACGGAAGATCTATCTTGTTGATCACCGGGAGGATCTCGAGCCCCTGGTCCACTGCCATATAGGCGTTTGCCAGGGTCTGGGCCTCCACGCCCTGGGTGGCGTCCACCACGAGCAGCGCCCCTTCGCAGGCCGCAAGGGACCGGGAAACCTCGTACCCGAAGTCCACGTGTCCCGGCGTATCTATGAGGTTGAGCACATATTCCCTGCCGTCCTTCGCCGTATAGTTCATCTTTACCGGAACGAGCTTGATGGTTATGCCCCGTTCCCGTTCAAGGTCGAGAGAGTCGAGAATCTGCTGCTTCATGTCCCTCAGGCCGATGGTGCTCGTGCTCTCGAGAAGACGGTCGGCAAGGGTGGACTTGCCGTGGTCTATGTGGGCGATGATGCAGAAGTTGCGAATGTACTGCTGTTCCATGGTGTTCTCCTTCCCGAAGTGCAAGAATCTCTGTTAATCAAAGAGGTGTGCGTTTCCCGGATCCAGGAGATCGTTTCTTGTGTTCAGATTGCCGAAGGATTTTTTGTAGCCCGGGAGATGGGAAAAATGCTCATCATCCACTGGGGACACCTTCAGCGAGTCATAAAAAGACGTGATCTTCCGTTCTCCGGACTGCACCGCCCTCTCTATGGCAGGAATGCATTCCCTGCTGTAAAAAGCGTGGAGAGGTTCGAAATATCCGCCGATCCTCGGCACGACAATGTCGGCGTCTTCCTCTCCGCAGCTCCACAGGGTCCTGACGACGGCCCCTGAAATCCATGGCATGTCACAGGCGCAGACAAAAGACCACTTCAGGGAAGCCTGCTTCAATCCCTCCAGAATGCCGCCCAGGGGACCGCTCCCTTCCTGCCTGTCTTCCACGAGGCGCAGGCCGTACTGAGAGATTATACCCGAGAGCATGCCGGAAACATACGGTGTTTGTCTCGGCGCCACGGAAAGGAGAACCTCTCCCGAAAAACGGGAAACTTTCCTGAGCACCTTCAAAACGAGGGGGACAGAGTTGATCTCAAGAAACAGTTTTTCTCCGCCCATCCGCCGGCCGTAACCGCCTGCGAGGACTATAGCCGTTACCGGAACCCCTTCCAAGGCCTTCATTTTCCGAGGCTCTCCTTTTTATTGACATTTTTTGCGTTCTAGTAAATAATGTGAGCACATCATTCCGCCGGAGGTGCCCCCATGGAAAAAAGAGAGTTTCTGTACGAAGGAAAAGCGAAAAAAGTCTGGACCACTGACGATCCTTCCGTGTACGTCGTGGAATATAAAAATTCCCTCACGGCCTTCAACGCCCTGAAAAAAGACTCCATTGAAGGCAAGGGAAGGCTCAACAACCTCATCAGCTCCGTCCTGTTCGAGCACTTGGGGAAAAAAGGCGTTCCCACCCATTTTATCAGCAGGATCGACGATCTCCAGCAGCTTGTCCGGAAGGTCACCATCATCCCCATCGAGGTAGTGGTGAGGAACATCACCACGGGAACCCTCTGCAAACGCCTCGGAGTCGAGGAAGGCAAGGTGCTTCCCCGCCCGCTGGTTGAACTCTACCTGAAGGACGATGCTCTGGGCGATCCGATTATAACCGAGGACCATGCCCTTCTCTTCGGCTGGTCGACTCAGGAGCAGTTAAATAAAATAAAGGAAATAACCCTCAAGGTCAATTCTCTTCTCTCCGAATATTTTCTCGGCCTCGGGATCATACTGGTGGACTTCAAGCTCGAGTTCGGAACCGACACGGAAGACAACCTTCTTCTCGCGGACGAAATTTCCCCCGATACCTGCCGTTTCTGGGACAGGGACACCAAAAACCGCCTGGACAAGGACCGTTTCCGGAAAGACCTGGGAGACGTTCTCGGAGCTTACGAAGAAATCTGGAGACGGGTATCCTCTGCGGAGGCCCTGTGATGCTCCGTCACGTCCATGTTTTTGTTCAGCTCAAGGAGGGCGTTCTCGATATCCAGGGAAAAACGGTGGCCAATTCTCTTGTTTCCCTCGGTCATGATTCCCTGGGATCCGCAAAAGTCGGGAAGTACATCCAGCTCTGGATCGAAGCCGATTCGGCAGCCGGCGCCAGGAAAGAAGCGGAACAAATGTGTGACGATCTCCTGGTCAACCCCATAATCGAACAGTACCGCATCGAAGTGGAGGGAGAGTAGGTGAAGACCGCCGTCGTCATTTTTCCGGGGAGCAACTGTGACCAGGATGTCATTCATTCCGTCAGGGACACCCTCGGATGTGAAGTGAATGCCGTCTGGCACAGGGAGGAACGGCTCCCCGAAGGAACCGATCTCGTCATTCTGCCGGGCGGTTTTTCCTACGGAGATTACCTGAGAAGCGGCGCCATGGCGGCCCGATCCCCCGTCATGGGGGCGGTCAGGGAGCACGGCGGGCATGGGGGACTCGTTCTGGGCATCTGCAACGGGTTCCAGATATTGACTGAATCCCGCCTTCTTCCCGGAGTGCTTCTTCCCAATAAAACCCTTTCATTTATCTGCAGGCCGTGCTGTTTGTCGGTGGAAAACACGGAAACGCCCTTTACGGGCCTTTTCGAAAAAGGACAGGTAGTGCAGTTTCCCATCGCCCACGGGGACGGCCTCTTCTTCCTCCCCGCAGACGAGCTCGAAGACCTGGAAAAAAGAGGAGGGGCCGTTTTCCGCTATGTCTCTCCCGGCGGTGACGGAGGAGATGAGTGGAATCCCAACGGGTCCGTGAACAGCATCGCGGGCATTGTCAATCCGGAGGGCAATATTCTTGGCCTTATGCCCCACCCGGAAAGGGCGAGCGAGGCCATTCTCGGAGGAGAGGACGGCCGGCTGTTCTGGCGGTCCGTCGCTTCTTTCCTCGAGAAAGGAGGCAGGCGCCATGGACTTCAGTAAATACGGCATCAGGAAGGAAGAATTCGCCGCCGCCGAAGCCGCCCTCGGAAGGGAGCCCAATGAATGCGAACTCAGGATCCTCGGGGTTATGTGGTCTGAGCACTGCAGCTACAAGTCCACGAAACATCTTCTTAAGCATTTCCCCACAAGGGGGCCGAAGGTCATCCTCGGACCAGGTGAAAACGCCGGAATCGTCGACCTCGGAGACGGTCTTGGAGCGGCGTTCAAGGCGGAAAGCCACAATCACCCGTCCGCGGTGGCGCCCTACCAGGGAGCAGCCACCGGGGTCGGAGGCATCATCCGGGATATTCTCGCCCTTGGTGCCAGGCCTGTGGCCTCCATGGACGGACTCTTTTTCGGAGACCCGGAACATCCCAGAACCGGTCATCTGTCTGCGGGAATCGTGAAGGGGGTGGGAGACTACGGGAATGCCGTGGGTGTCCCCACCGTCGGAGGAAAAACGGCCTACGATTCATGCTACAACGAAAACCCTCTTCTCAACGCATTCTGCATCGGTCTCGTCGAGCTGGATAAAATCGTCAGTTCCCAGACCGCCCGCCCGGGGCAGCTCGTGGTTCTTCTCGGGTCCAAAACCGGACGTGACGGCATAGCAGGCGCGGCATTCGCATCCGTCGAACTTTCTGAGGACGCCAAGGAAAGCAGGCCTTCCATACAGATAGGCGATCCCTTCGCGGAAAAAATGCTTATCGAGGCATGCCTTGAACTGAAGGAAAAGAACCTGATCGTCAGCATGCAGGATATGGGTGCCGCAGGCATCACCTCCTCCTCGAGCGAGGTGGCAGCCAAGAGCGGTGTCGGCATGAAACTCCACTTCGACAGGGTGCCCCTTCGGGCAGAAGACATGGAGCCCTGGGAGATCGCCCTCTCCGAATCCCAGGAGAGAATGCTGCTCATCGTCGAACCGAAAAATATTGACGAGGTCTGCTCGGTCGCCCGGAAATGGGAACTTGACTGCGCGGTCATAGGGGAAACCGAGGAGGGGGATGACTACTCCATTTTCTTCCACGGAGAAAAAGTTGCTTCCCTTCCCGCCACGCTCATCGGGGACGGGTGTCCCCCCATTCACTGGCCGGCGGAAAAACCGGCGGACTTTGAAAAAAGATGGAATTTCGACCTGGACGGTCTCCCCGTTCCCGGAGACTGGAACCAGGCGCTGCTCTCCCTCCTCGGTACTCCTTCCATGGCCCCGAAACACTGGATTTCCGAGCAGTACGACTCCATGGTGCAGCTCAACACGGTCAGGGGGCCGGGACATCCGGTAAGCGTCCTCAGGGTCAAGGGAAAAGAGTCTCTTATCGCCCTGGTTCTCGACGCTGATCCCTGGAAATGCGGCCTCGATCCTTTCAGCGGAGGCGCCGAAACAGTCGCCCGGACCGTGCGGGCTCTCTCGGTTGCAGGAGCTGAACCCCTCGGGCTGACGGATTGCCTCAATTTTCCGTCCCCCGAGGTTCCCGGGCAATACTGGGCCCTGGAAGAATGCATCAAGGGGATGGCGGCAGCGTGCGTAGCCCTCGGCTGTCCGGTGGTCTCAGGGAACGTGAGTCTCTACAACGAAACGAAATCCGGCGCCATTCTGCCTACTCCCGTGGTGGGGACGGTGGGACTCATTCCTTCCCCCGACGATTACCTTCTCTCAGGTGCCTGGGAAGAAGGGGATGTCCTCTTCTTTGTGGGCCCCTGCAACCCTTCCCTCGCCGGCAGCCAGTACCTCCGGTCCCTTGGCCTGTCCCCTGCAGGGCGCCCTCTCGGTTTCTCCGGTGAAGCCGAAAAGGATTTTTCCGAAAGGGCCCTCAGAACCGCCCGTGCAAAAGCGGCACGGAGCGGGCGGGCTCTCGCCGGAGGGGGACTTGCCGCCGCCCTGGCGAAGGACTCTGCGGAAAGCGGTCTCGGGGCACACATTACCCTCGGGATTCCCACAAGAAAAGATGTGGTTCTCTTCGGCGAGGGAGGAGCCCGGGCCCTGTATTCCGTTCCCATGTCCAGGGTTCCTCTCTTTAAGGCAATCTGGAGCGGCTATCCGTGCCTTGAACTGGGGCGGGCAGGCGGCGACTCTCTTTCCGTTGACGGGGCTTTCAGCCTGACGGTTGCCCGTCTACGGGAAATATGGAGGAATAACTGAATGTGCGGCATTTTCGGTGCCTACTCCCCCATGGGGAAAAAGGTTCTGGAGGACGTCTACCTGGGCCTCTACGCCCTGCAGCACAGAGGCCAGGAGGCGGCGGGAGTGGCCTGGGTCAATCCCCAGGGCCGGATTTCCTCCATCAAGGGATCAGGGCTTGTCCATCTTGCCCTGAACCAGGCAGAACTTGCGGCCGTGGAAACGTCGTGCGCCATAGGCCATGTCCGGTACTCCACCGCAGGGGGATCTGAACTGGCGAATGCCCAGCCGCTCACAGCGAGCACTTCGAAAACCTCCCTTGCCGTGGCCCATAACGGGAACCTGACCAATGCAGGCGGAATCAAGCTTTTCCTTGAAAACCGCGGAGCCATCTTCCATTCGGCCACGGATACGGAGGTCATCCTTCACCTCATGGCCCACCAGCCCCACAAGGAGTCCCTGGACGCCCTGCTGGATTCTCTCACCAGACTGAGGGGGGCCTACTCCCTCGCCATGGTGATAGGCCAGGATCTTGTGGCCGCCAGGGACCCCTGGGGATTCCGGCCGCTGGTCATCGGAAAGCGGGACGACGTGTTTTACGTCTCCTCGGAAACCTGCGCCCTGAACCTTGTAGGTGCCTCAGTGGTGCGGGAAGTTGAGCCGGGAGAGGTGGTCATCTTCGGCCGGAAGGGCATGGATTCCATCCCCATTCCGGTGGACGTGAAGCGCCGCTACGGATGTGCCTTCGAATTTGTCTATTTCGCAAGGCCCGACAGCGTCATCAGCGGGCGCTCGGTCTACGAGGTCCGGAAAGAACTGGGAAGGAAGCTCGCCGACCGGGCACCGTGCCCCGAAGCCCATCTCGCCACGGGAATGCCGGACAGCGGCACCATCGCCGCCCTCGGCTACGCGGAAAAAAGTGCCACTCCCTATGAACAGACAGTGGTCAGGAACAGGTACGTCGGCAGGACCTTCATCGAACCGACCCAGCGGGTCCGGGAGCTCGGCGTAAGAATCAAGCTCAACCCAATCACGGAAGTGCTTTCGGGCAAGAACGTGGTGGTGGTGGACGACTCCATCGTCCGGGGGACCACGTGCCAGAGGATGATTTCCATGATAAAGGCATGCGGTGCAAGCCAGGTTCACGTCAGAATTTCGTCTCCGCCGGTGCGGTTCCCCTGTTACTACGGCATCGATACGCCGACGAGGGTGGAGCTTGCGGCGGCCAGGATGAACCTCCGGCAGCTCGAACGGGAGGTGGGGGCGGATTCCCTCTCCTACATAACGGAGGAAGACCTCATCGAGGCTATCGGTCTTCCCTGCGGCGAGGTCTGCACGGCCTGCTTTTCCGGCCAGTACATGGAGGGAGGAGAAGATAATGAACCTGAACTATAGGGACGCGGGGGTGGACATTCCCCTTGCCGACCAATGGGTAGGGACCATCAGGAATATCGTCCGGTCCATGCCGGCCGACCCGAACGTCCTGGGGGGAATCGGAGGATTCAGCGGCCTCTACAGGCTTCCCGGCGGCCTTGTCCTCGCGGGGTGCTGCGACGGAGTGGGAACGAAGATCGAAGTGGCCAAGGCTGCGGGAAAATTTGACGGGATCGGCCAGGATCTGGTGGCCATGAATGTGAACGACCTTGTCACCTGCGGCGCCCGGCCCCTCTTCTTCCTGGACTACATCGCCTGCGGAAGGCTGAAACCCGAAATCCTCGGCCCCATCGTGGAAAGTGCGGCCAGGGCCTGCCGGGACAGCGGGTGTGCCCTCCTCGGGGGAGAAACTGCGGAAATGCCCGGTACCTACAACGAAGACGGACTCGATCTTGCGGGTTTTTCCGTCGGCATGCTCCGGGAGGATGAAATTATCGACGGGAGCCGTATCGCCCCCGGCGACGCCGTCGTCGGCATTGCGAGTTCGGGAGTTCACAGCAACGGTTTTTCCCTCGTCCGGAAGGCCCTTTTCTCTTCCGGCAATCCCTGCGGTCTTTCCGACACGCCGGAAGTTCTCGAGGGAAAAACCATCGGCGAGAGTCTCCTCGTCCCCACGAGACTGTATGTCTCCGTTGCCCTCGAGGCCGCCAGCTCGGGACTCGTGGGGGGCATGGCCCACATCACCGGCGGGGGGCTCTATGACAACATCCGGCGGGTCATTCCCGGAGATCTTGCCCTCTCTCTTGACTACGACGCCTGGCCCCGTTCCCCCATATTTTCCCTTCTCCGTGACCGGGGCATTGACGAGAGCGAAATGCGAAAAGTCTTCAACCTGGGCATCGGTTTTGCCTTCATCGTCAGGAAAGAGAAGCTCCCCGAGTTTCTCTCCCTTCTTGAAAGCCTGGGAGAGAAAGGATACGTCATCGGCGGGGTTTCGGCATGACATCCTTTGCCGTCCTCATCTCCGGACGGGGAACAAATATGGCCGCCATCGCCAGGGCTGTGGCCCGGGGAAAGCTGGATGCCCGCCTGAAGTTCGTCGCGAGCGACAATCCAGGGGCAGCCGGACTTGATATCGCCAGAAAAATGGGTTTTCCGGCGGAAATGCTTGATTACGGTAAGGAAGGCAGACGGGGGGCAGAACAGCAGCTCGCCCTCCTCTGCTCCCGCAATAATGTGGAGTGGATCGTCCTGGCGGGTTTCATGCGCCTCCTTTCTCCTGAATTCGTTGCAGCCCGCAGAGGCCGCATTGTGAATATCCACCCCTCTCTTCTCCCTTCATTTCCCGGCAGGGACGGCATCGGCGATGCGTGGAGATACGGGGTCAAAATTACCGGGGTAACGGTCCACCTGGTGGACGAAGGGGTGGATTCCGGACCGATACTGGCCCAGAAGGCAGTTCCCGTCCGCCCCTGTGATACCCTCGAATCCCTGGAGAAGAGAATCCACAGGGCGGAGCACGGACTGTACTGGAAGACCCTCGCCGGGCTTTTTTCCGGCGTCCCTGCATCTGAAAGGAGCTGAAACAATGAAGGGCAAAAAAGCGCTTCTCTCCGTTTTCGACAAGACGGGAATCGCCCGCTTCGCGGAAGAACTTGTTTCCCTGGGCTGGGATCTGATTTCCAGTTCAGGAACGGCCGATCATCTCAGGAAGGCCGGCATGCCTGTCACCGAAGTCTCCGACGTCACCGGGTACCCCCACATTCTCGGGGGCAGGGTGAAAACCCTCCATCCCCTCGTCTTCGGAGGAATTCTCGCCCGGAGGGAAGTAGCGGGGGACATGAAGGAGACGGAGCAGTTCGGCATTCCCCTGCTCGACATGATCGTCTGCAACCTCTACCCCTTCGAGGAGACGGCCCGCCGTGCTCCTGAACTGGACGAACTTCTCGAGAACATCGATATTGGGGGAGTCTCCCTGCTGAGAGCCGCAGCCAAAAACTACCGGCAGGTCGTTGTGCTCACTGACCCCGGCGATTATGACGGCATCGCAGCAGAACTCCGTTCCGAAGGGGATGTTTGCCAGGAAAGCAGGCAGAAACTGGCACTAAAGGCCTTCCGCTCCACCTCTGCATACGATGCCGCCATCGTCGACGGGCTTGCTGAGGCGACCGGGTCAGCCCCCACTCACCTTCCGGAAAAAATGCCCCTTGCCTTTGTGAAGAAACAGGATCTCCGGTACGGTGAAAACCCCCACCAGGAAGCATCCCTTTACCTGCCTTCCCTTGCGGATCTTCCGTGGGAACAGATTTCCGGAAAGCCTCTTTCCTACAACAATATCCTCGACACCGACTGCGCCATGAGAGGATGCGCCCTCCTCCAGGACTGCTGCGGAGCCCTGGTGATCAAGCACACCACCCCCTGCGGCATGGCCTGCGGTTCCACTCCGCGGGAGGCCTACGAGAAGGCGGTGGGGTGCGATCCTGTTTCCGCCTTCGGCGGAGTGGTGGGAATTTCGAAAAAAGTGGACATGGAAACGGTGCTCGCCATAGCGGACCGGTTCACCGAGGTGCTTGTTGCCCCTGATTATGACGATGAAACGGTGGAAATTCTCCGGGAGAAGAAACCTTCCCTCCGGGTGCTCCGCTGGAAGGGCGGCAGGGTGTCTCCCCTCCAGTTCACCGGAACCTGGAGCGGCCTCCTGGTGCAGCAGGACAGCCTTCCTCCCCTTCCCCTTCCCGATAAGGGCGAATGGATAGGGAAACCGCGGCCCGACCTCTGGGAAGACCTTCTCTTCGCCTGGAAAGTGGCCGCCCTTTCCAAGAGCAACGCCATCTCCATCGTGAAGAACCGGGAAGCGGTGGGTATAGGAAGAGGTTTCTGCAGCAGGCTCCACGCCGTCGATTTTGCCGTGAGGCAGGCCGGAGAGAAGGCACGGGGAGCGGTTCTGGGCTCCGATGCATTCTTCCCCTTCTCCGACGGTATCGAGGCGGCTGCGGACGCCGGCATCGAGGCGATCATCCAGCCCGGCGGATCGGTACGGGACAGCGAAGTCTTCTCATCCGCAGAAAAGCTCGGCATTTCCATGTTCATCAGCGGATGGCGCACGTTCCGCCACTGAGGAGGCAGGGGGGAATGACAAACTTTCTGGTTGTCGGCGGCGGATCCAGGGAACACGCCATCGTGTGGGCCCTTTCGAAATCGGGTGCCGTCGGAACCATTCATGCGGCGCCCGGAAATGCCGGCATGGCGTCACTCGCCGTCCTCCACCCCTCTGCAGGCCTTTCCGCCGGGGAGCTTCTTCCCCTTCTCCGGGCCCATTCCATAGGCCTCGTGGTCATCGGTCCGGAAGTTCCTCTTGCAGCCGGTCTCGCAGATGACCTCCGGAATGAAGGCCTTTCCGTATTCGGTCCCGGAAAGGCAGGAGCCATGCTCGAAGGAAGCAAGCTCCACGCCAAGAAATTTATGGAGAGGCACGGCATCCCCACAGCGCCCTGGGATCTGTGTTCCACCGTGGACGAAGTGCGCTCGGCCCTTGAAAAGCGCCGCGCTCCCTTTATAGTCAAGGCAGACGGCCTGGCCGCAGGCAAGGGCGTGGTTGTCGCCTCTTCCATGGAGGAAGCGATACAGGCCGCCAGGGGGATGATCGAAGAGGGCCTCCTCGGAGAATCAGGCAGGAAGGTCATCGTTGAAGACGCCCTGGAGGGGGAGGAACTGACCGTCCTCGCCCTCACCGACGGCCTGACCTGGAGGATGCTGCCTCCAAGCCAGGACCACAAGAGGGTGTTCGACGGCGACAGGGGGCCGAATACCGGCGGAATGGGGGCCTTTGCACCGGTGCCGTGGGTTGATTCATCCCTGTGCGACAGGATCAGGAACCTGATTCTCGAGCCCTCGTTCCGGGGACTCCGGGAAGACGGAATCCCCTACTGCGGCATACTCTACGCCGGACTGATGATCGGGTCTGACGGAATGCCCAGGGTCATAGAGTACAATGTCCGGTTCGGAGACCCTGAAGCCCAGGTTGTGATTCCTCTTCTCGAGGGCGATTTTGGGGAGTTGATCATCGCATGCTGCGAGGGACGGCTCGGCGAAGTTTCTTTCCGGGAACCCGCCCGGTGGTCTGCAGACGTGGTTCTCGCCTCAGGAGGATATCCAGGATCATTCGAAAAGGGTAAAAAAATTACGGGCCTCGACGAAGCCGCCGGTATGACGGATTTTCTTGTATTCCACGGCGGCACCGCCCTGGACCCGGAAGGGCACTTCATCACGTCCGGGGGCAGGGTTCTCAGCGCTGTAGGACTTGGAAACTCCCTGGAGGAGGCCATCGCAAAGGCCTACGAGGGAGCTTCCGCGATCAGCTTTGAAAACGTGCACTACAGGAAGGACATAGGCCAAAAGGCATTCCGCCAAAGGAGGAAATGAACAATGAGAGACGAAGAGAGATCAGCACCCGAAATAGGCATTCTGCTCGGATCGAAATCCGACCTGGCACTGGTGAGGAAGGTGGAGGAGGTTTTTTCCTTCTTCGGCGTGACATGGGAAATTTCTGTTGCTTCGGCCCACAGGACCCCGGAGGATGTGGCCCGCTACGCCTCAAGGGCAAGAGAACGGGGGATCCGGGTGCTTGTGGCTGCAGCGGGTCTTTCCGCCGCCCTTCCCGGAGTGGTGGCCGCCCATACTACCCTTCCGGTGGTGGGAATTCCGGTGAATGCCGGATCAGTGGGAGGGCTTGACGCCCTGCTGGCCGTGGCCCAGATGCCTCCCGGCGTTCCCGTGGCGTCGGTGGGAATCGACGGGGTAAAAAACGCCGCCCTTTTTGCCGTGAGAATACTCGGCCTGCACAGGGAAGATATCGCAGCCAGGCTCGAGGATTGGTCCGGAAAGGAAAAGGAAGCGGTCCGCTCGGTGAGAAAGGAACTTGGGGATCTCCCCTGCCCTCCTGAAGAAGTCTTTTCCTGACGAATCAGAAGAAAAGAGACTGTGCCGGTTCAATGAACAAAACCGGGGCCTCACTGAGAAGAAGAGGCCCCGGTTTTCCGTGTTGTCCGCTGTCCTTGTTTACTGGGCGGGGATCTCGATGGCTTCCTTGGACTCGTGCACCTGCCTCCACGTCTTGATGGGAAGACCCCATATCTTGATGAAGCCCACGGCGGCGCTGTGGTCGAAGGCGTCTCCTTCCGAATAGGTGGCGAGGGTATGGCTGTAGATGGAATCCACTGACTTCATGCCTCTCACTACGGCTTCTCCCTTGTACATCCTGACTTTTACAATCCCTGAAACGTACTCCTGGGTTGTTTCGATAAAGGAGTTGATGGCGTCCTTCAGGGGAGAGAACCAGTAGCCTTCGTAGGTGAGGTCGCTGAACTTGATTTCCAGTTCTTTCTTTGCGGCGATGACCTTCTTGTCAAGGGTCAGGGTCTCAAGGGCCCGGTGGGCGTTGATCAGGGTAATGGCAGCGGGGCATTCATAGACTTCCCTGCTCTTGAACCCCACAAGCCGGTCTTCCAGCATGTCGATCCTTCCGACTCCGTGCCGGCCGGCCCTGACGTTCAGTGCTTCGATAAGAGCCGGACCGTCCATCTTCTCTCCGTCGAGAGCTACGGGGATTCCCTTGCTGAAGGCGATCTCCACGTATTCCGGCTCATCCGGAGTGTCCCAGGGATCGACCGTCAGGGTGTAGGCGTCCGAAGGAGGTTCATTCCACGGATCCTCCAGAATGCCGCATTCGATGGACCTGCCCCAGATGTTGTCGTCAATGCTGTAGGGCGAAGCGGCCGTCGCAAGGACGGGAATTCCGTGGGCCTGTGCATACTCCATCTCCGCCTCGCGGGTGAAGTGCCAGTCGCGGACGGGGGCGAGCACCTGCAGCTCGGGGTTGAGCGCATTGGTGCACACCTCGATGCGGACCTGGTCCTGTCCTTTGCCGGTGCAGCCGTGGGCGACGGCCACAGCTCCTTCCTTCTTCGCTATCTCCGCCATGACCTCCGCGATGAGAGGCCTCGAAAGGGCCGAGTTCAGAGGATAGGTGCTCTGGTACATGCCGTTTGCCTTCAGGGAGGGCCAGACGAATTTCTCCACGAAGACCTTCTTGAGGTCGAGAACATAGGCTTTCACCGCTCCGCTCCGCAGGGCCTTGTTCTTCGCCGCCTCGAGATCCACCGCCTGCTGACCCACGTCGGCCGTCATGGTGACCACGTCGTATCCCTGTTCCGTGAGCCACATGACGGCTACGGACGTATCAAGACCACCGCTGTACGCCAGAACCACTTTGCCCTTTTTCGACATGAAAATCCCTCCAGGATACTCTAAAAATAAAAACCCGCCCCGGAAAGGGGCGGGCGTTTGCCCGTGTGCCACCCTGCCTTGCGCGAAATGCGCCCGGCGTCTGTTTCTCCCTGGCCGGAAGCCTTTCCTCGAAACAGGCTCAGGGGTCCTCTTCCTCCCTGCCGGAGCCGGAAAAGCTTTCAGCCGCGGCTCTTCCTCTCTGTTGCCCGCAAAGGAGTACTCTTCCCCGTCATCGCCTTTCAAAACGCCGACGAAGAAGATTATACAGAGGAATAAACAAATGTCAAGTAAACCAGATTCAGTTACTTGAAGTTTATTTTTTCGGCGCCGTCTGCTGTGAGAGTGTCGATGGAAGGAAAATGGGTCATGTCCATGTGTACGGGAGTTACAGAAACGTACCCGTTTGCCGCCGCCCAGACGTCGCTGCCCTCCTCGAGCTGATCCTCCGGGCGTCCCGCCACCCAGTAGTAGGTCCTTCCTCCGGGATCGGTAAAGCGGGTCACCTTTCCCTCGTACAGCCGGACGCCCTTCCTGGTGACCCTGATGCCCCTGAGGAGGGACAGGGGAACATTGGGGACGTTCACGTTCAGAAGGACTCCCCGGGGAAGAGGATTGGAGCTGATGAATTCGATCAGGGCCCCGGCAACCGTAGAGGCGGTTTCATAATGCTGTTCCTGGTCGCTTTCATGGCAGTCCAGGGAGAAGGCGATGGCTCCCCGTCCGAGGATGACCCCTTCCATGGCTGCCGATACCGTTCCCGAATAGGTCAGGTCGTCGCCCAGGTTCGGTCCCCTGTTGATTCCGGAGACCACGAGCTCCGGATCGGGCATGATCTCCTCCATCCCAAGGACGACACAGTCAGAGGGAGTGCCGTCGCAGGCGAAAACGGCGCATTCGGGAGGATAGGGTCCCGGGGCGGCCTTCCAGAGCCGGAGAGGCCGGGTCAGGGTGATGGAGTGCCCGACGCTGCTCCGCTCCCGGTCGGGGGCGGTGACGGCACATTCGTGCCCCAGCCGGCAGAGGGCTGAAGCCAGTTCCACGATGCCGGGGGCGAAAACTCCGTCGTCATTGGTGATGAGCAGTTTCATTTTGAAACTCCTACAGAAGTATCAACCTGAGGAAAAACATCACCACGGGCCCCATGATGGCCTGCACCACACCGAGAGCGACAAGGATCATGAGGATGAAAAAACCGTACCGTTCGAGCCAGAAATACTTCTCCAGGAGCGCCGGCGGCAGAAGGGGGTATAGCAACTTCGAACCGTCGAGGGGCGGAATGGGGATGAGGTTGAAAACGGCGAGGCCGATGTTGATGACGATCATCAGGAAGATGAACTGTCTCAGGGCCGGAATCGCGAGAAACGGGTACGGAAAGAGCCTGGCGATCATACCGAACAGGAAGGCCGTGAGAAAGTTTCCGCTCACTCCCGCAATGGAGACGAGGAACATATCCCTCCGGGGATGCTTGAAATATCTCGGGTCCACGGGCACCGGCTTTGCCCATCCGAACCTGAACAGAAGGAGCATGAGGGCTCCTATGGGGTCAAAATGATGCAGGGGGTTGAGGGTCAGCCTGCCCATCCGGGCAGCCGTGGGGTCTCCGAGCCGGTATGCCATATAGCCATGGCAGAACTCGTGGAAGGTTATGGCCCAGAGAACGGCAGGTACGCTCAGTAACAGGTCCGCAAGTGCGGGCATACGCAACATTGGTCTTCACTCTCCTTTAAAAAACTCACAGGGGGAAATTATACCGCACGTAGCGGACCTCATCATCCCGATTTTCAAGGATACCGTCAAGCCTGAGTATTTTCAGCTTTTCGAGGATGGCCCCGATTCTCGGGGTCGCCCCGTATCCCAGTTCGATCAGGTCCCTGCCTTTCAGAAGGGAGGATGTGCGGTGGAGCCTGGTAAGGTACAGAAGAATCCTTCTCCGGACCCTCCATCGGCCTGTAGCGGCACTCCAGAAGAGGCAGGCCGCCGGGTCCGCATCCCTGAGAAAGGCATATATTTGGGAATTCGAAGGTCCCGAGCGGCCTCCGAGTTCGTGCTCCACCGCTCCCAGTTCTGAAAGGCATTTAACCACGATGCCCCGCTCAGACTCGGGAAGGTTCAGCCTGTCAATGGCGGCAAGCCGTATATTCTCCGGGGATTCCATGAGAAGGGCGGAAAAGAAGGCCAGCCACTGTCTGCCCCGGAAATCCGGAAAATCCCTTGAAATACGGCCGAGAAAGGCGCCGAGGCGTCTGAAGGTTCTCCTTCCGGTTTCGCCGAGACGGAGCCCCGGGAAAAGTACTTCCCAGACTCCAAGCTCTTCCATCCGTTTTGCCGCCGGGTAAGGGAAACGCTCCCTGAAGGACAGTTCAAGCTCGCTCCTGAGCCGGAAGCCCGAGAGTCTTACGAGAAGGCCTCCCCGCACGCAGCTTCTCAGGAGCCTCAGGGTATTGTCCTCCAGGGCAAGGCCGAGGCGCTGCTCCAGCCGGATTCCTCTCAGGACCCTGGTGGGGTCTTCCACGAAACTCAGGTTGTGGAGGACCTTCAGGATTTTCTTCCCTAGGTCCCTCCGTCCGCCGAAGAAATCCACCAGGACGCCCCACGTGGATTGGTTTATGGAAACGGCCATGGCGTTTACCGTAAAGTCACGCCGGTACAGATCGTGCTTCAGGGAATCGGTAAACACCTTCGGCTGGGCGACGGGAAATTCGTAAAACTCCCGCCGGGCGGTGGCCACATCGACTTTTTTTCCTCCCGGGAATACCACTGTGCCCGTCTTGTACCGTTCGTGAACGGACACCCGGAGGCCGTCTTTTTCCCAGCTTTTCAGAAATCGGGGGGCGTCACCCTCCACCACGATGTCCAGGTCGAGATTGTCCCTTCCGAGAAAAAGGTCCCGCACGATTCCGCCGACGATGTAGGCTCTCATTCCGAGCTTTTCCGCCCGTTCCCCCAGGGTTCTCAGGAGGCAGATGGATTCCGGGGCGAGGCTTTTTTCAAGAAGCCACGAAACGTCCTCGGTCCAGGGAAGCTCCGGGGCGCCGCTTCTCTCTTCTCTGGGAAGAGACAGGGGATAGAGGGCTTTCACAAGGTCGGTGCGGGTGATGATACCCGCAATCCGGTTTCCGTCGGTGACGGGCAGGCGCCCGATGCTGTGGGTGACGAAAAGCCTGTGGGCCTCATGAACCGAGGCTTCCCTCGAAATGCTGATGACTCCCTCGGTCATGAATTCCCTGATGAGGGTCTTGCCGAAACCGTGGAGGTGAGCCTTGTCCAGGTCTTTCCTCGTGATGAGGCCGAGGATGGCCTTTCCCTTCACCACGGGGAGGGCGGAATGGCCGTACCGTATCATGATCCTGTAGGCGTCATCCACGGAGGAATCCGGCGGAATCACCATGACGGGCGACGTCATGATATCTCCTGCGGTCAGCGAAGGTTTTACCGCTTCGGAAAGCCGAAGCTCCATTTCCTTTACGAGGGGGAGAGGCTTGGCGTTATGGAGGGTTACCGAAGCCGCCTGCGGATGTCCGCCGCCTCCGAGGGGAGAAAGAAAGGCCGCCATATCGAGAATATCGTCATGGCTTCGCCCGATCAGGTAGGTCCGGGTATCCATCCGGACCGCGGCGATGGCTATATCGGCGTCGAAATAGTCCCTCAGCCTGTGGACGAACAGGGAAAGGCCGTCCACGTATCCGGGGGAGGAGACCGCGGAAAAAACGGCTTTTGCGCCGTTGATGAACCTGACCCAGCCGTTTTCTATGAGGCTGTCGAGAATTTTCCTCTCCGGAGCGGAGAAGGTCATTTCTATGAATGTCGGTATGCTCGTGAGGTCGGCCCCGAGCTCCTTCATTCTGGCGACGGCAGCAAAATCCCTGGGCGTTGTTCCGCTGAAGGTGAGGCCGCCGGTATCCTCGTAAATACCGGTGGCAAAGAGGGTTGCCTCACAGGAGGAGATGGGGATTCTCCTTTCGAGGAGAATTTCCACGAGGAGCGTGGTGGTTGCCCCAACCGGTTCGATGGCGATGAACTCGGCGTCGATATCGTCGGAGGAGGGAGGGTGATGGTCGTAGACGTGAACCGGGATGTTCTTCTTTCCGAGCAGGGAGGCGAAGGGGCCAATTCTCGAACGGGATCTCGCGTCCACCACGACGAGCATGGTGATTTCGTCAAACTTGATTTTCTTCGGGGTCGCCACTGACCACCGGTTGCCGTGCTTCTTGAGAAACTCCCTCACCGTACGGCTTGCGGAACCGGCCAGGCAGAGCCTGGCACCGGGATAAAGCTTCTGGGCCGCCACCATGCTTGCAAGCGAGTCAAAATCGTTGCCCATGTGACTGGTTATGACCTTCACTGCGAGAGTTCCTCCGAAAGGGCAATGCGCTTTTTGTAGGGCATCCGCCGTATGGTGGCCGTGTAGGGGCCCCTGGCGCGGTCCATTACGTGAGGACGGGAAAGCCCGGCAAAGAAACTCTCGCGGGAAATAAAGGAAACGAGCCAGTTTTCCGTGTTTTTCTCCATGGTGTCGCTCCTGAAGCAGTGGAAATCGCTCCCGAGCCGTTCTTTCCAGAGAAAATCACGGTACAGAAGAGCATCCTCGTATCGCTGGAAGGTCACGGTGTACCGGACAAGGCCTGAAAGGCGGCGGAAAAAAAGTGCTTTCTTTCCCGCCGTCTCCCTGAGATCTTCAAGGGTGCCGGTGTTTTCAAGCACCATGTCCGCCCGGCGCTTTTTTTCCTCCGACGGAAGAAGAAAAGATTCTCTCCTGAGAATTTCCTTTCCGTCCCATCCCCTCACAGAATTTCGATCCCTTCTTTTTTCTTCCGGGGCGGCCAGGTAGACCGTAGCGTCGATCCATTCGGGCACCCCGCCCTCGAAAAGAAGGGGTATTTCGGCCACCACCCAGCCTTCCAGGGAGGCGGAGATGCGTTCCATTTCAATCCTGACGAGAGGGTGAAGCAGCCCGCAGAGCCAGGCGTAATCTTCCGCGCAGCTGAAGGCCCGGGCCGCTATTTCTCCCCGAAGGATGTTCCCGCCGTTGTCCGCCACTCCCCTGCCCCACCGTGAGACCGCCTTGCCGATGACATCGGGGCGCTTCCACAGGCTCCGGACGATCTCGTCCGCATCCAGGACGGAAGCCCCCATTTCCTTCCAGAAACGGGTCAGCGTCGATTTACCAGCCCCAACGTCTCCTGTTACTCCCAAAGCCAGCATGCTGTTTTTCCTCCTCGCCCCTGTCGTCCACAGTTTTGAACTTGTCAGGGATTTCCCAGAGAAAACGGGAAAAACCGTTGCGGAATGTGGTGCCGAAGAGCCTGCGGGACCTGACCCCGGTCATATAGAGCCGTTCCTCGGCCCGGGTCATGCCCACGTAGCAGAGCCGCCGCTCCTCTTCCATGTTCTCCCTGTCCTCCAGGCATTTGAAGTGGGGAAAGACCGCCTCTTCCATTCCGACAAGAAAAACCACGGGAAACTCGAGCCCCTTCGCAGCATGAAGGGTCAGGAGGTTCACCGCGTTCTTGTCGTCAAGGTCGAGCTTTTCAAGGTCCGTGAAGAGTGCCGCCTCGGCGAGCATTTCGGAGAGGTCGCCGCCTGCGGGAACTATGGAGCGCAGTTCCCTGATGTTTTCCACCCTCTCTTCCCACCCGTCGGGATCATCCTTCCTGAGGATGTCCTCGTATCCCATGGAATCGAGAATGTAGGTCAGTATGTCAGCCAGGCTGTCGGAAAGGGAGAGAATCTTCACCATGTGCCGTGCCAGGTCTTTCAGCCCTGTCCCTGCCTTTCCTTCCGCCGCCCTGACCCCTTCCGCCAGGGTCTTCCAGTACTCCCCGGCGGAAAGGGCCGGCAGGGATTCCAGGAAGGCGAACACCTTTTCCAGGCTCTTCTTTCCGAGCCCTCTTGCCGGGATATTGGCGATTCGGGTAAGGGAGACCCTGTCCAGGGGGTTCACCGCCGCCCTGAGGAAGGAGAGGATATCCTTCACTTCCTTCCGGTCGTAAAAGGCCGTTCCCCGCACGACCCGGTAGGGAACCCGGTTTTCGAGGAATTTTTGTTCGTAGACCCGGCTCATGGCGTTGATGCGGTACAGGAGGGCCATATCGCCGTAGCTGTACCCCTCCCTGTCATGAAGTCTCCGTATCTCCGACACCAGGAAATCCGCCTCCTGGTACTCCGTCTGGCCGAGGAGCGTGTAAATTTTCTCCCCCATGTTGCGGGCAGTCCACAGGTCTTTTTTCCGCCTCTTTGAATTGCCTTCGATCAGGGCGTTCGCCGCCCCGAGGATGGTGCCGGAAGACCGGTAATTCTGGTCGAGAATGACGACCTTTGCCGAGGGGAAATCCTGTTCGAAATTGAGGATCATGGTCATGTCGGCGCCCCGCCAGCCGTAGATCGACTGGTCAGGGTCCCCCACCACCATTATTTTGCGCTTCGGTCCCACCAGCTTCCCGAGGGTGAGGTATTGGGGCCTGTTGACGTCCTGGTATTCGTCCACCAGGATCCACGAAAGTCGGTTTCGCTCCCTTTCCAGCAGATCGGTACCGGAGGTGAGCAGGCGGAGGGGAAGAAGAAGCAGGTCGTCAAAGTCGACGGCGTTCTGCCGTCTCAGGGCTTCGTTGTAGGCGGTAAAAACGTCGCCGTAGATCCCCTCGAGCAGGGGGGAAGACCTTCCCGCCGGGAGGCAGTCGTTCTTGACCGTGGAGATACGGTCGAGCATGGATGAAGGCTCGAACTGCTTCGTGTCGATATTGAGCCCTTCCATGATCTCCTTGACCAGGGAACGGCTGTCTCCCCTGTCGAAAATAGCGAAGCCTTCCTTCAGTCCGACTGAGGGAAGCACTGCCCTGTTCCGGAAAAGAAAACGCAGGCCAAAGGAGTGGAAAGTGCAGATCTGCATCTCCCGTCCCGTTTCCCCGAGAAGCGCCCTGACCCGTTCCTTCATTTCGCTGGCGGCCTTGTTGGTGAACGTCACGGCAAGAATATCTTCCGGCCTGGCCAGTCCCTTTGCCACGAGATAGGCGATTTTATGGGCCAGGACCCTGGTCTTGCCGCTTCCGGCGCCTGCCAGGACCAGAAGGGGGCCGTCGCAGTAGGCGACCGCTTCCCTCTGTCGGGGATTCAGTTTTTCCAGGAGTTTTTTTTCATCGTGCATCCGCTTTTTTCTCCTTGATCCTGTCTTTCAGAAAGTCCGTCCATCCCCCGAATCCCTCACCGGTGAGCCCGTTGAGGTGCAGGACCGGTGCTTCCGGGTTGAGGGATTTTACATCGCCGGAGAACATCTTCATATCGAAGGGAAGGTAGGGAAGGAGGTCGGTCTTGGTCAGAAGAACGATCTTTGAGGAGCTGAAAAGGTAGGGATATTTCAGCGGTTTGTCCGCTCCTTCCGGCGTACTCAGCATGGCCGCCTTGAAGTCCTCGCCAAGGTCGAATTCCGCGGGGCACACCAGGTTTCCCACGTTTTCGACAAAGAGGACGTCGAGGGAGTCCAGGGGGAGAGCTTCCATTGCCTTTTCCACCACGTTCGCCTCCAGGTGGCATCCTCCGTGAGTATTCACCTGAACAACAGGGACACCGAGAACATCGAGCCGTTCCGCATCCCTGCTCGTCGCCAGGTCTCCCTCGATTACGGCGAAGGAGAGGCCGGAGTCTTTCGCGGTCCGCTCGAGGAGAGTCGTCTTCCCGCACCCGGGAGAACCGATGAGGTTCACCATGAGGAGACCTCTTTTTCTGTTCGCTTCCCTGATGGATGCGGCGAATTTTTCGTCCTCGGCCATAATTGACTGCTGAAGGGTAACGATCCTGCTCATGATTGCTCTTCTACCTCCACCGATTCAATTTCCAGTTCCATCCCCGCTACCGTTTCCCGGTGAATCGATCCGCAGGAAGGGCACAGGGCAGTCTCGTCCTTCCACGACGTTCCGCAGTCTCTGCACCGGAAGGAAAGGGGAACGTCCTCCACGACGAGACGGGCTCCTTCAAGGGCGGTGCCCCGGGAGACGGTGCTGAATGCGAAAGAAAGAATGTCGGGGAAGACCTGTCTCAGGACACCGATCCTGAGCCGGACTTCCACGACGGATTTCCAGCGCTGTTCTTCCTGCATTTGAAGCAGGGCGGTTACAATAGATTCCGCGAGAGAGACTTCATGCATGCTCTTTCCGTCCTATGAAAAAGAGGACCCGCGCAGGGTCCTCTCCGTGTCAGACAACCCTCTTCGGGAGCGGATCACTCCGAAGGTTCGAGGAGACCGTACCCGCCGTCCTTCCGTTTGTAGACGACGTTGACGGAACCGGATTCCGCATTCTTGAAGAGGAAAAACTCGTGACCGAGAAGGTCCATCTGCATGGTCGCTTCTTTCGCGCTCATGGGGCGCAGGGGGAAACGCTTCACCTTCACGATCTCCTCTTCGGGAGGAATGGGCGGCTCAACCTCGGTCAAGGGCAGCTCGAAGGAAACGTCATGGGTTTTCAGCTGGGCCCGGTCCTTCAGGTATGCATTGTGCCTCTTGATCTGCCGCTCCAGATTCTTAAGCCCCTGGTCGAAGGCCTTCCTCATGTCCGGGGCACTGGACTGCCCTCTCATAATGACCCCGTTGGCGTTGGAGGTGATCTCCACGGTGAACAGTCCCCTCCCGAAGCTCATCACAACCTGGCCGTCGATGATGCGGCTGAAAAATCTCTCAAGCTTGGACATCTTGTTTTCCATGTAGTCCTTCAGGTCGTCCTTCAGTTCGACCCCGCGGGTGACAAAGCGTATGTCCATGCAAATCCCTCCATTCAGGCTCTGTAATTATGCTATCATTCTAACACCGGGGGAGATTCTGGGCAACAAAAGGAATAAGCCCCCATCAGCCCCTGTATGGGGTATAATGACGCTAACACCATATCGTGCAGGAGGTATTATGTCATGTACATTTCCGAGAGAGCCCGAAAGATGGAACCTTCAGCAACCCTCGCCGTTACAGCAAAAGCAAAAAGCCTCAAACGGGAAGGAAAGCCGGTTATTTCCTTCGGCGCCGGAGAACCCGACTTCGACTCTCCCCCTTCGGCGATCCGCTATGCCGAGGAAGCAATGAAAAAAGGGCAGACCCACTACACCCCGGGCACGGGCATTCCGGAGCTTCGAGAGGCTGTCTGCGCCTATTACAAAGAGCATTTCGGCCTTGAATATTCTCCCGCCAACGTCGTCGTCGGGGCAGGAGCGAAGCCCCTCCTCTACGAAGCTCTGGGCTGCGTCATCGATCCGGGCGACGAAGTCCTGGTCTTCACACCCGCCTGGGTGAGCTACGTGGAACAGATCCGCTTCTTCGACGGCAAAGCGGTTCTCGTGGATACAAGCAAAACCGACTTCATCCCCCGGTACGACGACATAAAGAAAGCCATCACCCCGAGAACCCGGGCCATGATCGTCAACACGCCCAACAACCCGACGGGCGCCATTTATGACGAGCAGTGCCTCAGGGACCTCGGCAAACTCGCAGTAGAACACAATATCGTCATCATCTTCGACGAGATTTATGAACGGCTTGTCTACTGCGGAGAAAAACACCACCAGATCCTGAACCTCGTTCCTGAGGCAAAGGATCTCACCATCATCATTAACGGAGTCAGCAAGGCCTTCGCCATGACAGGCTGGAGGATCGGCTACGCCCTCGGTCCCTCGTCCATCATGGGATATCTCGGCGACCTCCAGGGTCACATCACCTCCAACGCATGCTCCGTGGCCCAGTGGGCCTCAGTCGGTGCACTGAAGGAGGCCGACCAGGACGTCAGGACCATGCACAAGGCTTTCAGCAAGAGAAGGGACCTCATCGTGGAGCTTATGAAGGATATGCCTTACATTTCCTTTACCGAGCCCAAGGGAGCGTTCTATGTGTGGTTCAACGTGGACAGGATCCTTGGAAAAAGCTGGAACGGGAAGGTTCTTTCCGACGATTCCGAACTGTGCAAGGTGTTCCTTGAGTCCAAGTACGTCGCCCTTGTTCCCGGCAGCGCTTTCATGGCACCGGGCAACGTCCGCATTTCCTACTCGAACTCGGAGGAGGAAATCAGAGAGGGTATGAGACGCTTCAAAGAGTTCCTCGAAGAACTGAAATAGACAGGGACGAAAGCTGAAAAAAACGCCCCCTCCGGCACAACGGCGGAGGGGGCAGCTTTTTATTCCTTCCAGGCTTCCGGATTCACCAGGTCGGCCGGTTTTCTTCCTTCCAGCGCGGCCAGGAGGTTTTCGGCGGCCTTTCGTGCCATGCCTTCCCTGGCCCTGATCGTGGCACTCCCGAGATGGGGTATGGTGGTGACGTTCTTCAGCGAAAGAAGGGGTTCGTCCAGGGGAACAGGCTCCTTTTCGAAAACATCGAGCCCCGCGCCCCATATCCATTGTTCGGAACAGGCCCTGTAGAGGGCTTTCTGGTCCACCACAGGTCCCCTTGAAGTGTTGATGAGAATGGCAGATTTCTTCATCATCCGAAGCTCCCGCTCACCGATGAGCCCTTTTGTCTCCGCGCTCAGTGGGCAGTGAAGGGAAACGAAGTCGCTTTCTCTCAGCAGTTCATCGAGGGGCACCTGCCTGGCGCCAAGCTCCTTTTCCATGTCGGGCCTCGGGGAACGGTTGAAAAACAGGATCTTCATGGAAAAGCCCGCCGCCCTTTTCGCCACTGCCCGGCCTATTTTCCCCATTCCCACGATGCCGAGAACAGCTTCGGACACATCCTGCCCGAGCAGCAGGTCAGGATGCCAGGTGACCCAGTCTCCCGAACGAAGAAACTCGTTCGCCTCCACCACCCGGCGGGCAGATGCGAGAATCAGGGTGAAGGCTATATCGGCTGTGGCATTGGTCAGCACGTCGGGCGTGTTGGTGACCAGCACTCCCCGTCTCGTGGCCGCCTCCACGTCGATGTTGTCGTATCCCACCGCGTAGTTGCTCACCACTTTCAGCCCCGGACAGCGGGCGAGAAGCTCTTCGTCTATCCTGTCCGAAAGGGTGCACAGAAGCCCCTGAACCTGTGAGGCCTTCTCCAGAAGCACTTCCCGGTCCACGGGGACGGTTTTTTCCCAGACTTCAAATTCCACCCGCCCGGGAAGAAGGCCCAGTCCCGCATCCTGAACCCTGCGGGTTACATACGCCTTTGGCAGCGGCATGTCCATCCCTCCTGCAAAAAGAAGCGGGGGTACTCCCCCCGCTTCCTGAAAATTCCGGAGTTCCTGTCTACTCCTCCATAATCTCCTTTTCCTTCGCCTTCAGCGTTTCGTCGACTTTTTTAATAAATTCGTCGGTTACGTCCTGGACGTCCTTGGTGTATTTCTTGAGGTCGTCCTCGCTGATTTCCGAGTTCTTTTCCTTCTTTTTAAGAACTTCATTCGAGTCCCGCCGAAGGTTCCTCAGGGCAATCCTGCCTTCCTCGGCGTATTTCCCCACGAGTTTCGTCAGTTCCACCCGCCGTTCCCTGGTGAGCTCAGGCAGGTTCACCCGGATGATTTCGCCGTCGTTCTGGGGCGTCACGCCGAGGGATGAAGCCAGAATGGCCTTCTCGACGAGCTTGAGGGCCGACCTGTCGAAGGGAGAAATGGCAATCTGTCTTCCCTCGGGGACCGAGATAGTGGCAATCTGCTTGATGGGGGTGGGAGCTCCGTAATAATCCACCTTGATGTCGCTCACCAGTCCCGGGTGAGCCCGTCCCGTCCTGATGGCGAGAAATTCGCCCTTCAGGTGCTCGATAACCTTTTCCATGCGTTCCCGCAGTACTTTCAGCTCTTCTTTCGGCATACCGGAATTCCTCCTCTTAATGAAGAATGGAAAGGCGGACGCCCGTCCTGCACCTCAAGCCCCGCCGTCCTCTTGTGCTGAAACTATGGTTCCCGTGTCGGTACCCTTCACCAGAAAGTTTTTCAGGTTTCCTTTCTGGAGTATGTTCAATACCACTATCGGTATGGCATTTTCCATGCAGAGGGAAAATGCTGCCGCATCCATCACCTCAAACTGCCGGCGCAGGGCCTCCATGTAGGTCAGCCTGTGCAGAAGCACCGCGTCAGGGTGCTTCTTGGGGTCAGCATTATATATACCATCTACCTTGGTGGCTTTCAACAGGCAATCCGCTTCCATTTCCGCGGCCCGCAGCGCCGCCGCCGTATCGGTTGAAAAATAGGGGGAGCCGGTGCCGGCGGCAAAAATCACGATCCGGCCCTTTTCCAGGTGGCGAAGGGCACGGCGCCTGATATACGGTTCGGCCATCTGGCGCATTTCTATGGCGGTCTGGACCCGGGTGGGAACGCCGAATTTCTCCAGCACATCCTGCAGGCAGAGGGCGTTCATCACCGTTGCCAGCATGCCCATATAGTCCGCCTGGGCCCGTTCGACCCCGAGCTTTTCCAGTTCCCGCCCCCGGAGCATGTTGCCGCCCCCGACAACCATGGCGATCTGGATCCCGGACTGGGCCACTTCGACTATTTCTTCGCCTATGCGGCGCACGGCGTCGAAGTCGAATCCGAAACCGTTGGAGCCGGAGAGAACCTCTCCGGAGAGTTTCAAAAGTACTCTTTTGAAGCGCATACCTATCCCTTCCCTTTCGCGGCGGAGAAAACGGAATATAGAAAAAAGGCGAGGCTTTTCGCCCCGCCTTTCGCTTCTTTACCTACTCGCCTATGTTGAAGCGGGCGAACCGTCTTACGACGATATTCTCGCCGAGCTTGGCGATGGTTTCCATGACGACGTCCTTTATCTTCTTGTCGCCGTCGCGGATCCAGGCCTGGTCCATCAGGCAGTTTACTTCGTAGAACTTGTTGATCTTTCCGTCGGCGATCTTGTCGACGATATTGGCGGGCTTGCCCTCTTCAAGGGCCTGCTGCCGGTAGATTTCACGCTCGCGCTCCAGCACGTCGCCGGTCACTTCCTCGGAGGTGAGGAACTGGGGAGCGGCCGCAGCAATATGCATGCACAGCTCGTGGCCGAGATTCTGGAATTCGTCCGTCTTGGCGACGAAGTCGGTCTCACAGTTCAGTTCGACAAGGGCACCGAGTTTTCCGTTCGTATGGATATAGGAAAACACCCTTCCGTCGGACGCTGTTCTGGAAGCCTTTTTTGCCGCCTTTGCGAGCCCTTTTTCACGAAGGTAATCGATGGCCTTTTCCACGTTCCCGCCGGTCTCGGCAAGGGCGTGCTTGCAGTCCATCATTCCAGCACCTGTTCTATCGCGGAGTTCCTTAACAGCTCCGGCGCTAATTTCCATATTTATTGCCTCCCTTTATGGCTTAAGCTTCTTCCTCGGAATCGTCGTACACTTCGTGAAGACGTTCCTTGACTTCAATGATGTTGTCGGAGGAAACATCGACGGGCTCCCCGTCTTCGGAGGAGATCATCTTGACGCCCGCGTCCTCGCCCTGCCGTCCCTCGATGAACGCGTCGGCCATAAGACCGGCGATGAGCTTGATGGCCCTGATGGCATCGTCGTTTCCGGGGATGGGGAAGTCAATGACTTCGGGATCACAGTTCGTGTCCACAATGGCAATGACAGGGATTCCGAGTTTCCGGGCCTCGAGGACTGCGTTTTCCTCCCTGCGGGGATCGATGAGGAAGATTGCGTCGGGGATGGCCTTCATGTTGGTGATTCCCTTGAGGTATTTTTCGAGTTTGCCGAGTTCTTTCCTCAGAAGGGCAACTTCCTTCTTGGGAAGATCTGCCCAGTTTCCCTCGTCCTCCATCTTGCGAAGCTCCACCATGCGGGCCACACGTTTCCTGATCGTCGGGAAATTGGTCATCAGTCCGCCGAGCCAGCGCTGGTTGATGTAAAACTGGCCGCTTCTCTCGGCCTCTTCCCGGATGGTGTCCTGGGCCTGTCGCTTGGTTCCGACGAAAAGAACGGAACCGTTGTTCTTGGCGACTTCCCTGATGTAGTCATAGGCTTTTTCCAGGCCCCTGACCGTCTTCTGGAGGTCGATGATGTACACTCCGTTCCGCTCCGTGAAGATGAAAGGCTTCATCTTCGGGTTCCACCTGCGGGTCTGATGACCGAAATGAACGCCGCACTCCAAAAGCTGCTTCATACTGACTACTGCCACAATAACCCCTCCTGTAAAAAATATTTTTCCCTCCACAAACGTCACCTGGAACCGGGACCATGCTTTCAGGGCACAGCAACCCCCGGCCCCATCAGTTTGTGTGTGTGATGAGGACCGAAAGAGTATACCACAACCCGCAGTTGACCGGCAACTGCGGAAGAAGTACGATATACCCCGTATTTCAACAAGAAAAACAAACGACTGGGGGCATTGAGAAATGGCAAAAGACTCACTTATCGAGCGGCTGGAAAACCTGCCTCAGGACAGGAAGGCCATGCTGAACAGGCTCCGCCGCGTCGAGGGACAGCTTCGCGGTATCCAGAGGATGATCATCGAGGAAAAACCCTGCTACGACGTTCTCCTCCAGCTTTCCGCCGCCAGAAAGGCCATGCAGAGAGCCTGCATAGAAATACTGAAGAACTACCTTCAAAAATGCGTCCATGAGGCAAAAGCCCCTGATTTTGACAACCTTGAGAAGCTCATCGAAGCGCTTATCGAAATTTCTCCCGCCGCCAGGGCACATTCTCCGGAAGGGGACGAATAAGCGCAGCCGTCTGCGGGAAACCCAGTTTCCCCGTGGCACCCGGAAAATTCTCCTTACTGCTGCTCCCTTCCGGGCCTGACAGGGTTCGGAGGTTTCCGCCGCACGGGACTGGATTCCCCGCAGACGGCTGCGGGGTATGGAACCCGGAAATTATAGCACGGAGTTTTTCTTTGTGCCAGCACGGGAAAGTCCCATAAAAAAAACGGGGAAGCGGCGTATCCGCTTCCCCGTTTTGCTCCGTTGCGGTCTGAACCTACTTCAGCCACTTTTCGAAGAGCCTGTCAAGGTCTCCCCGAAGCTTTGCATCGTTCCAGAGATACTGCATCACCCGCAGGAAATCGGGATCATCCTTCTGGATAAAGAATCCCATAAAACTGATTTTTGTCAGAGGCTTGTCGGTGAAGGCGCCGTAGAGTCTTTCGTCCTTCCGTGAATACACCACGGCCTCGTAGACTTCGGTGATCATCACATCGCCCTTGCCTTCCGCGATCATGGCGGGTATTTCGGCGTTGCTCTGGTGAACCACGACTTTGGCGTTTTTGAAATTGGCCTGGACAAACTTCTCGTTCGTTCCGCCAGGGTTCACAATGACCGTCGTTTCAGGGACATCCATCGCTTCCAGGGAAGAAAACTTTTCCCTGTCCGCCTTCCGGATAATGGCGACTTTTCCGTTGGGAGCGTAGGGCGGCAGGAAATCCCCCTTCAGCATCCGGGCAAGGCTCCTGGTGATTCCACCCACGGCGATATCGAAGGATCCGGCAAGATAATCCTCCATAAGCTTCGGCCACGTGGTGGGGACAAACTCCACCGCGACGCCGAGTTCGGAGGCAAGAAGCTCCGCAAGCTCCACATCGTGCCCTTCATATCTCCCCGATGCCTTGTCCAGCATGGAAAAGGGGCGGTAATCGCCGGGGGTGCCCACCCTGAGCACTTTCGTCTCCATGATCCTGTCCAGTCTCGGCCCTGCCAGGGCCATTCCCGAGACTGCGAGCACAACAAGAAACGCGGAAATCAGAACTACTGCCCTCGTCACTCTTTTGCGGGTCATCATAAATACACCTCCAGAAAAATTTTACCCATTATACTCCATCATGCTACTTTGTCAGCATATTCTCCCAGAGTCTCGGATCATCGGGGCTGACCTCCTGGGGAACGAGGGGGCCCTGGAGCACAACGAAGGCGCCGTCGTCCGCCCAGGGATTCCGTATGACCTTTGCCGGAGACCACAGAGCTCCTTCGACCACAACCGTATCCCCTATTTGCGGTACGGGATTTCCCCTCAGCTTGTCCACAAGATACTGAACGGCAAGGGCAGCCGCGTCATACGCCGGCTGGGCAACCGCCCCGAGCATTTTTCCCTTCTTGATGAGGTCGATTCCCTCGGGTCCGATGCAGATTCCGGAGATTCCGAAATCCGCCGCGTTCAGTCCGGCCGCTTCGATGGCCGCGACCACGCCCGGTCCCATAATGTCCGGAGTCTGGACGTAAATTCCGAGAACCCCGTTTCCGAACCTGGTCAGAAGATCCGAGACGACCGCATGGGAATCCGTGTTGTTCCATTTGCCCTCTCCCTGGGCGATTTCGAGCTGGGGATATTTCGAGAGAACGGAATCAAAGCCTTCGGTGCAGGCATGGCTGAACATATCCGCCTTATCCCCGAGAATTTCGAGGACGACGCCTGCGGGAACCGTTCCGCCGTTCCGTTTTTTGATCCCCTCGACGAAGAGTTCCGCAGCTTTTGCGCTTGACTGTACCAGATCGAAGGACAGGAAAAAGTCCACAATGCCGCCTTCCGGGGAAGTATCCAGGGCCGCCACCGGAATCTTAGCCTCGTTGAGCCTCCGTATTCCGGGAACGAGGGCACGGAGGTCCACCGCACCTCCCAGGATAAAGGCATCGATTCCCTGGGCCATGTATGTGTCGATAATATCCATGATTTTGATGGAATCGCCTTCACCGTCACGGATAAGGAGATTGACGCCAAGCTCCCCGGCCTTTTCCTCGGCAGCCTTCATGAACGCCTGGATGTAGGGGGCGGTCGGCTCCTTCACCACGAGCCCCACCGTGAGCTTCTTCTCCGATGCCCCTGCCGCGGACAGGAACGTCAATACCAATGCTGCCGCCATCACCGAGTGCCAGAACTTTTTCATACTGATTCCTCCCTTGGTTTTCCGACTGTGTATTCCGCTCCCCGGTCTTCTTCCCTGTGGAGCGTTCGTATCTGTTCTTTCCGCAGCATGGAGCTCCGGAGCGAAACTCTGAACCGGTCGACAAGAATCGCGAGAAAGATGAGCGTCCCCTGGGCGGCGTGGATGAGAGTCACCTTGACGCCGAGAAGGTTCAGGGCGTTGGAAAACATGCCCAGCAAGATCGCCCCTCCCAGCATGCCAAAGGCAGATCCCTTCCCTCCTGACATGGACGTCCCGCCTAAAAGGGCTCCGGCGAAGGCCAGGAGGGTCATTCCGTTTCCCATGGTGTTCGACACGGAATCCTGCCTTCCCGCCGTCAGCATTCCCGCTATGGCCGAGAGAATTCCCGCCACCATGAATCCCAGGATGATCATTCTGTTCGTGTTGATTCCGGCGACGAAACTCGCCCGTGCATTCCCGCCGGTGGCGAGATAATTTCTTCCGAAGACCGTGTAGTTGATCAGCACGTGGAAGATGAAAAAGATGAAAAATGTCACAGGTATCGCCGCAGGGATATTGCCGAGCTGGGCGATCCTTGCCTTTCCGATGAAGGAATACACCGGGTCGAGGGGGAAAATGGACAGGGGGATGAAGAACAGCACCAGTCCCCTGAGGATGATGGAGACAGAAAGGGTCTGCATGAAGGCGTTCATTCCGAGCCGGGCAACGCAGAATCCGTTGAAAAGCCCGAGCAGGGCACCGATGGACAGGGTGAGAACAATGGCTGTCCAGGGGCTGCCGAGCAACCCGGGAAACCACTTCACCGACATCAGGACAGCCACGCCGGGGGCGAAGGCGAGAACGGCATCTATGGACAGGTCAAGGTTTCCGCTCATGAGAACGAATCCCTGGGCGAGAACGAGCATGCTCATGATGGTCGTATGGTAGAGAATGTTCACCAGGTTGGTCCAGGTTGCGAAGGCCGGTATGCTGAGAGCGCACACTGAAAAAAACGCGATGAGCATCATCCATATAATATTGTCCAATAAAGCGAGCCTGAGCTTCAAACTGCCTGACATTCTCTTCCACCTCTCCGTTCCTGTTGTCCGAATCCTTGCATATCGAGGAACAGCCTGTGTTCGCTGAAATCCTTCCGCTCATATTCCCGGAAGATGCCGCCCTTCGAGAGGACGAGAATCCTGTCGCATACTTCAATGAGGTCATCCAGTCCCGGGGAGGTGATGATGACGCCTGCCCCGTTTCTGATTCTTTCGGACACAATGGACAGAATGGCCTTCTTCGCGCCGATGTCCACTCCCCTGGTGGGTTCGTCCAGAAGATAAATTTCCGGGCTGTTCGCCATGATCCGCCCGATGACCACCTTCTGCCTGTTGCCGCCGGACAGCTCGTCCACTCCCTGGTGGATAGAGAAGGCTTTCACCCGAACTTCCCTAAAAACGGCCAGTGCCCGCTCCTCGCTCTTTTCCCAGCTGATGAACCTGCCGCCGCAGACGTTTCCGAAGCTGTTGAGAAGGAGATTGTCCCGTATGGAAAAAGACCTGAGAAGCCCCTCCTTTTCCCTCTCCTCGGGAAGGTAGGCAATTCCTTCGGCGAGAGCTTCCGCCGGCGAACGGAAACGAACACTGTTTCCCCTGAGAAAGATCTCTCCTTCGTCGGCGGGGTCGATGCCGGCGAGGGCTTTCAGCAGCTCCGTCCTTCCGCTTCCCCGGAGACCAGCAAGCCCCAGGATCTCCCCCCGCCGCAGGGAAAAGGAAATATCCCCGAAGGCCCCCCACCTGGAAAGCCCTTCCACCCTGAGAATTTCCTCTCCCGGAGTCGGGGTGTCTTCAGACCGGCCCCCGGTGAGCGACGATTCCTCTCCTATGATGAGCTCGGAAAGAGAGGCGTGGTCCAGGGAAGCTCTCTCCCTCACGGCGACCGCTTTCCCGTCCCGCAGAACCGTCATTCTGTCGCAGATTTCAAGCAGCTCGTCGATATGGTGGGAGATGTAAACAATTGCCTTTCCCCGGGAGCGCAGATCCTCCACGATCTTCCTGAGGATGAGGGCGTCCCTGCCGCTGAGAGGTGCGGAAGACTCGTCGAGGACGACGATGGGTGCATCTTCCACCACGCAGGATTTGAGTATGAGCAGAAGCTGCCTTTCGCTCAGGGAAAGGTCCCCAGCCAGTAGGCCGGCGTTTATGCCGGTTCCGTAGGCTGAGAGGACTTCCTCAGCCAGGGTGCGCATCGTTTTCCGGTCCAGCAGGCCTTTCCTCGATGGAAGTTCTCCGAGAAAAAGGTTTTCCGCCACCGAAAGATCCAGGATAAGTTCCGGTTCCTGGGGAACGATGGCCACTCCTTCCCTCTTTGCCCGGACACGGGAAAGGGTGCGGAAAGAACGGCCTCCCAGGGAAATCGTTCCTTCCGTCGGTTCAATCAGGCCCGCGAGAATTCCCACCAGGGTGGACTTCCCCGCCCCGTTTTTTCCGATGAGCCCGTGAACTTCACCGGGATAGACCTCAAAGGACACCCGGTCCAGGGCAACCGTTCCGGGATAAATTTTAGAAATCCCGTTCAGGGTAAGGGCAGGTGTTTTCATCCCTGTTCCCTGTCGCACCCGCCGTCTTTTTTTCGAAGCTCCGCAGACCGCTTGTGGCCGAAAAGGCCCTCCAGATCGGCGAAAGAGACGCATTTTTCTGCCAGGGAATATGCGCCCTCACGGGAGATCTCCTGGTAGGAGCTGACCTTTATGAAGGTTCCCGCGTACACGCCGTTGGAAAACCGTGCGCAGCGGACGGTGGGCAGAATGTGGTTCGGGCCCGAAACATAGTCCCCGAAGGCTACGGGGGCATAGGGGCCGATGAAGAGGGAGCCGAAATTATTCAGCTTCTCCGCCGTTTCCCCGCTGTTTTCAGTCATTACCTGGAGGTGTTCCGGGGCGATCTCGTCGGTGATTGTCACTGCTTCCTCAAGGGAATCGGCGAGCAGTATCCTTCCGTTGTTTCTCCACGCTTCGAGGGCGAGTTTTCCCGTGGGGAGGATCTCCGCCTGCCTGAGGATCTCTCCGGACGTCTTCTCCGCGAGTTCCCTGCTGGTGGTCACGATAACCGTCCACGAGTTCGGGTCGTGTTCGCACCGGGCAAGGGCGTCCGCCGCCACCCATTCGGGGTTTGCCGACCCGTCGGCAATGATGACCACCTCGCTCGGCCCGGCAAGCATGTCAATTCCCACCGATCCGCTCACCTGGCGCTTTGCTTCAGTAACATACCGATTTCCGGGCCCGGCGATAATATCCACCGGTTTCAGGGTTTCCGTGCCGAAGGCGAGGGCTCCCACTGCCTGGGCACCGCCCATGCAGTAGATTTCGTCAACGCCGGCAATATCCATGGCCACGAGGACGGCAGGGTGAATCCCCTCCTGCCCCCTGCTCGCAGGCGAACAGGCCGCTATTCGCTTCACCCCCGCCACCTTAGCCGGAATAGCCGACATGAGTGCCGACGACGGAAGAGGGTACCTCCCGGCAGGCACATAGCATCCGCACGAAGCCACCGGAATCAGACGATGGCCGAGGACAACGCCGGGGGATATCTCCCAGCGGAGTTCTTTCATGCATTCCCTCTGCTTCAGGGCGAAGTCGCGAATTCTCAGGGCCGCAAACTGCAGGGTCTCCACCGTTTCCGGGGCCACCTTTCCGTAGGCTTCCCTGACAGTTTTTTCTTCAACCCGCAGTGAAGCGGGCCGGAACCCGTCAAATTTCTCCGTGTAATTTCGTACGGCCTCGTCGCCTCCCGACCGGACGGCATCGAGGATATCCCGTACCGTCTTTTCGACCGAGGCGGTTTCCGTCGCTCCGCTTATTTCCGCTTCCTTGAAAACGATCATTTTCCTGCTCCTTCCGGAAGCTCAGCTCGCGAGCCAGCCGCCGTCAATATAGATAATCTGCCCGGTGAGATAGTCCGAGGCCGAACTGCAGAGAAACACGAGCGTTCCCAGAAGGTCTTCTGCAGTGCCCACCCGACCGGCCGGAATGCGTTCCTCTATCCACTTCCTGTGTTCCGGGTCAAGGAAGAAGGGCTCGGTCATGGGGGTCCTGAAGTACCCCGGCCCCATGGCGTTCACCTGGATGTTCGACCGTGCCAGTTCTATGGCCATGGTCTTCGTGATCTGCACCACTCCGCCCTTGGTACCGCAGTACACGGCGGATTTCGCAAGGCCGATGGCGCTGCCGAGAGACCCTATGTTCACTATTTTTCCCCGCCCCTGCTCCGCCATGATCCTGGCCGCCGCCTGGGCGCAGAAAAAAACGCCCCTGAGGTTGACGGCCATGATCTTGTCGTACTGTTCCTCCGTCACTGAAAGAAAATCATTGATCTCTTCCACACCCGCGTTATTCACAAGGATATCGAGGCTTCCGAGCCTTTCCGCCGCCGAGCGGAAACACTCCTGAACCTCGGCGGGCTTCGTCACGTCAAGCCGGATGCCTTCGGCCCTTCCGCCGGAGAGGCGGATCTCCTCCGCTGTTTTTCCGGCGGCTGAACCGTCGATATCAGCGCACACCACAGCGGCGCCTGCAGCAGCAAGTCCCAGCGAATACCCTTTCCCAAGGCCGCGGCCCGCACCGGTCACCACCGCTGTTTTTCCGGCGAGGGAGAATTGTTCGAGAAATGCCGTCATGTCAGTCAAAAACTCCTTTTTCTTTTCAGTTATGGAAAACCCCTGAAGGAATTCTTTTCCATAGAATCGTTTTGATCAAACGCTTTAGCATGATAGCACATGCTATGGATAATGCAATAATGCAAAGAAGAGACGAAATAGAAAAAAAGATTCCCCGAAGGGAATCTTGAGCAGCAGAACGAATTATCCCTGGTATCTTTTCCCCGGGCATGCGCCATAAACGGGAAAGAAAAGCTACTCCCCTTTTTTCCTCCTGAAGAATTTCATGACAGGGCCTCCGAAAAAGACAAAAAGGATGAGAAAAATCAGCGTGAGACAAATCGGGTCGAAGATGAATTCACCGAGCCCTCCGTGGGTTTTGATGAGCCCGACCCTGAGATTGTCCTCTATCATCGGCCCCAGGATGATGGCGAGAATGAGGGGCGGCAGGGGAATATCGAGGTATTCAAAGAAAAAACCGGCAACGCCGAAGGCCGCCATGATATAGATGTCGAAGAAACTGTTCCTGATGGCGTAGGATCCGATGACGGAGAAGATGAGCACGATGACCATGACGATATTCCGGGGCATTCTCAGTATCTTTCCAAAAACCCGGATTCCTATGAGCCCCACCGGAATGAGGAAAAGCTGAGAAATCAGTCCGACCGCGAAAATACCGTGAACGAGTTTCAGGTTCTCCTGGAAAATGAGCGGTCCCGGCCTCAGCCCGTACATGAGCATGGCTCCGAGGACGATGGCCGTAATGGAATCTCCGGGTACACCGAAAACAAGGGCCGGAATCCACGTTCCTCCCAGGGCCGCGTTGTTGGCGCTCGTAGGGGCAATGACTCCCTTTATGGATCCCTTCCCGAATTCCTCCGGATTTTTGGATGTCTTTTTCTCCATGCCGTAGGCCACCCAGGCCGCAATGTCCGCTCCGGCTCCGGGAAGGGCTCCGACGCACGTGCCCAGGAGCGAGGCCTTCAAAACGGTCATTTTGTTTCTGAGAATGATCTTCAGGGTTCCCAAAAGGGAGATGCGTCCGAATTCGGGAATGCTGCTTTCTCCGAGGAGCTTTGCGTCTCCCACGTTCTTGAGCACCTCGGAGAGACCGAAGAGCCCCACCATGGCGGGAATAAAGCCGATCCCCTCCAGCAGTTCCATGTTTCCTCCGGTAAACCGCGGGAGTCCCGTGGTGATATCCATTCCGACGGTGGAAACGAGAAGCCCCAGCGTCGCGGACAAAACGCCGTTGAGGGGCTTTCCTGCGCTCAGAACGGCGCTCATGCTCAGCCCGAAGATTCCGAGCCAGAAATACTGGAAATTGGTGAATTTAAGGGCAAACTTTGCCAGCGGAGGAGCGACCGCCATGAGAAGAAGAATACCTATGAAACCTCCTATGGCGGAACAGAGCAGATCCAGGGAGAGGGCTTCCATGCCGCGGCCCTGTTTGGTCAGTTCGTAGCCGTCAAGTGTGGCCGCTCCTGAAGCAGGGGTTCCGGGAATTCGAAGCAGGGTTGCCGGTATGTCCCCGGTGAATATGGACGTGAAGGACACGCCGAGAATCATGGCCATTCCTGCGAGAGGTTCCATGTAATAGGTTACCGGTATGATGAGGGCCACACCCATGGTGGCCGTCAGGCCGGGGGTGCCTCCTATAAGGACGCCGAAGGCCATGGAAAGGAGCCATGGAAAGAGTATGGCGGGGCGGAAAACCGCGAGTATTTCCTCGAACATTTCAGGCCCCTCCTACCATGGAATTCCCAGCTCTCCGAGAGGGAGCTGTATCTGAAAAAGACGGCCGAAGACAAGAAGAATAAAAACCACCGTAATAATTGTCACCGCAAGAGCTTTCAGCACGCCTACCCTGAGACGGAGAAGAAGGAACATGGAAAAAATAAAGGTGGAAAGGGCATATCCCATCCACTGCATCAGCTGAACATACACGACAAGGGACAGAATGACGATCGCCCCGTTGGCCGCTCCGGAACCCCATCTCCTGCCGGCGGCTTCCGTCCCGGACCTCAGGGCCGAAACCGCCTGGTGAAGCCCGCACGGGATCAGCACCACGGAAAGAAGCACCGGAAAAAAAGCCGGGCCGGGGATTTTCTTTCCGGCCGAAACTGCCTCGGGAAAGGTGGAACTGGTACGGATGACCCACAGGGAAACAAGGACCAAAGATACGCCGAAGAGTATTCTCAGAGTTTTTTTCATTGACAGCCTCCGGAAGAAAGGGCACCCCGCCGGAATGCGGCGGGGTGCTTTCCCTTGTAAAGGTACTATTTTTTAAGATATCCGCCCAGCTCCATGACGTTTTTCAGGTCAGTGTCCTGCTGTCGGGCGAATTCGGCAAACTCCTTCGGACCGCGGACAAGTACGCCGAAGCCGTTCTTGCTCATGAACTCCTTGTATTCATCGGAATCGGTAATCTTTTTCATGGCATTGTACAGAACATCGATTACTTCGGCAGGCGTGCCCTTCGGGACGGCAAAGCCCCGCCACGTTCCGGCCGACCAGTCGATTCCGCTTTCTTTCAGTGTCGGAACATCCGGGAAGGCGGAGTCCCGGCTATCGGCCATAATGGCCAGGGGCCGTATTTCCCCGGCCGCAATCTGGGAAGCCGCTTCGGGAAGGCTGCAGGTGATGACTTCCACGTGACCTCCGAGAAGCTCGATGATGGAGGGGGCCGCTCCCGTCGTGGGGATCCAGCTGACTGCATTGACAGGGATTCCGGCCTTGTCGAGCATTCCTATCCTTGCAAGGTCCCAGACTCCGCCGGCAGCAGTTCCGGAGAACTTGAACTTCTCGGGATTTGCCTTCACCGCTTCCAGAAGGTCACCGAGGTTCTTCCAGGGGGCGTCCGCTTTCACCATCACCCCGGCGGGGTCCTGGTTCAGCTGGATCACGTAGTCGAAATCAGCGTAGGTGAGCTCGGTAAGCCCCATCCAGTGCATGGTGGCCAGCTCCAGGGTCACCATGGTGATCGTGTATCCATCCGGCTTTGAAAAGGCTCCTGCTGAATGGCCCACAGCACCGTTCCCGCCCGTCTTGTTCGTGACGGGAAAAGGCTTGCCGAGCTCCTTTTCGAGCTGAGCCGCCATGAAGCGGGTCAGCCTGTCAGTGCCGCCGCCCGCTCCCCAGGGGCAGACGACGGAAACGCTTCTTTCAGGGAAGGCCGCGAAGGCAGCCGAGGCCAAAAATACGAAGAGAACCGAAAAAACCAGTATCCGGGACATCTTACTCATGCAAAACCAACTCCCTTCAGAAAAATATGGGACACAGAACACCTTTACGCTATAAGCTGTACCCTCCTTTCAAAGGGAATACAAATTGCGCAATACGCCTTTTTCAATGAGTATATCAAAAAAGGACATCCGCTACACCACTTTCGCCCCTCTTCCCCCTGAGAAGTCAGTACTTTCCGCCCTGAATCCATACCTTGAAAAAAAAGGCTCCTTGGGCGAGAATAGTACAGGATTCTTTTCGTTCCCGTAATGAACTGCTTTCCATAAAAAACAAAACGAATGAACTTCAGGAGCGAAGAATCGAAATCTCGGAAAGAGGTGACATGATGACCCGTTACACATCAGATGAACTGATGAAAATGGAGCATGAATACGGCGCCCACAACTACCATCCGCTGGAAGTCGTAATTTCAAAGGCTGAAGGCATCTGGGTCGAAGACCCGGAAGGACGCCGTTACATGGATATGCTCTCGGCATACTCGGCAGTGAACCAGGGCCACCGGCATCCGAAGATCATCAAAGCACTCAAGGACCAGGCAGACATCCTCACGCTCACCTCGAGGGCATTCTTCAACGACAAGTGGCCCCTCTTCGCACAGAAGCTTTCGGCGCTTACGGGGAAAGAAATGATCCTCCCCATGAACACCGGCGCGGAAGCCGTCGAAACGGCCATCAAGACCATGAGGAAATGGGGCTACATGGTCAAGGGCGTTGAAAAGGACAAGGCCGAGATCATCGTCTTCGCCGACAATTTCCACGGAAGAACGGTCACCATCATATCCTTCTCCGTCGATCCCGACGCAAAGGACAATTACGGACCCTTCACCCCGGGATTCGTCATCGTACCCTACGACGACCTCGAAGCGGTGGAAAAGGCAGTGAATAAAAATACGGTCGGGATTCTCGTGGAACCCATCCAGGGAGAGGCCGGCGTGGTCGTGCCGAGAGATGGATTCCTCAAGGGACTGGAGTCCATCGCCCGGAAGAACAACCTCCTGCTTGCGATAGACGAGATCCAGACCGGGTTCTGCCGCACCGGAAAAACCTTTGCCTTCGAGCATGAAGGAATCAACCCCGACATCATCATCATGGGCAAGGCCCTGGGCGGCGGGGTGATGCCGGTTTCTGCCATCGCGGCCGACAAGGACGTGCTGGGAGTGTTTCTTCCCGGAACCCACGGCTCGACCTTCGGAGGAAACCCCCTTGCCTGCGCCGTGGCATCCGCTTCCATCGACGTCCTTGTCGAGGAAAAGCTGGCTGAACGCTCCGCAGAACTTGGAGCCTATTTCATGGAGGGCATCCGTGCTTTGAACTCCCCCAAGATCAAGCTGGTCAGGGGAAAAGGCCTTCTCATCGGCGTGGTGCTTCACGAATCTGCGGGCAAGGCGAGGATTTACACCACCGCCCTCAAGGAAAAAGGCCTTCTCTGCAAGGAGACCCACAACTGGATCATCCGGTTCGCTCCTCCCCTTGTCATCACCAAAGCCGAGATCGACGCGGCTCTCGAGAAGATGGCAGAGGTTTTCTGTCCCGTAGTGGCAAAGGCTTAGCAAATCAAACCCAGGGAAAATAAATGGAATCCCGGAAGCTTCCGGGGTTCCATTTATTTTCCCTGAAAAGAAAAGGAGCCCCCATGACAAAAAATGAAAAAAGCAGTTTTCTGGTTGATATGCCCCATTCTCTGCCGGGTGAGGAGATTCTGGAAAAACTGAAGTCCTCCCGGGAAGGCCTTTCAAAAAAGGAAGCCTCGGAAAGGCTGGCAGACCTGGGCCCGAACCGCCTTCCGGAGCCGGAAAAAGACGGTCTCCTGAAGCGTTTTTTCTGACATTTTCACGATACGCTCATCTATGTCCTGCTGGCTTCCGCCGTTATCACCGCCCTCCTCCGCCACTGGACCGATACCGGCGTCATCCTGGGCGTGGTGGTCATCAACGCAGTAATAGGCTTTCTGCAGGAAGGGAAAGCGGAAAAAGCCCTTGAGGGAATCCGGAAAATGCTCTCCGTCTCCGCCCATGTCCGCCGGGAAGGCGACTGGGTGGAGGAAAACGCGGAGAACCTGGTGCCCGGAGATATTGTCCGCCTTCGTTCAGGGGACAGGGTTCCCGCCGATATCCGCCTTCTTGAGGCTGTGAGCCTCAGCATAGAGGAATCGGCTCTTACCGGAGAATCACTCCCTGCTGAAAAAAATCAGGACCCGGTGGAGCCGGATGCAGGCCTCGGAGACAGGCACGGAATGGCCTTTTCCGGAACCATGGTAACCGCCGGCCGCGGAACGGGAGTGGTCACAGCCACAGGCTCAGAAACCGAGATAGGAAGGATCAGCACCATGATTTCCGAAGTGGAAACCCTCGCCACTCCGCTCACCCGGCAGATGGACCGCTTCGGAAAGATCCTTTCTGCGGTGATCGTAGTTATGGCCGTCGCTATGTGGTTTGCCGGAAGGATGCTCCACGATTACACCACGGGGGAACTTTTTCTTTCCTCCATAGGATTTGCCGTGGCTGCCATCCCCGAGGGGCTGCCTGCCGTGCTCACCATAACCCTTGCCCTCGGGGTCCAGCGCATGGCCTCGAGAAACGCGATCACCAGGAAGCTGAATGCTGTCGAAACCCTCGGTTCAGTGACGGTCATCTGCTCCGACAAGACGGGAACCCTGACAAAAAACGAAATGACGGTAAAGCATGCCGTGGTCCGGCGGGCAGTCTACGACGTTTCGGGATCGGGATATCAGCCCGAAGGCCACATCACCCTGGATGGGAATCCCGCCGCCCTTGACGGGGAGGAAGGCCTCCGGGATCTCGTGGAGATCATGGCGGTCTGCAACGACTCCCATATTTCGCAAGAGGACGGCTTCTGGAAAGTGACGGGAGAACCCACGGAAGGCGCCCTCCGTACATTTGCCGCGAAGGCGGGCTTCGACCCGGCAGCCTATGAACGGAAGGCCGTCATTCCCTTTGAATCGGAAAACAAGTTCATGGCAACCCTGAACAGCACTCCTGACGGGAAAACGGTGATCCTGGTGAAGGGGGCTCCTGACCGTCTCCTGGACAGGTGCGGCACCCAGGCGGCGGACGGAGGGAAAAAGGAGCCCCTCGACAGGCGTTTCTGGGAAGCAAAAATTGAAGAACTCAGCGGCAGGGGCCTGCGGGTCCTTGCCGCAGCACGAAAAGAAGCCGATGACGGCAAAAACGGGCTCAAGCACGGGGACATAGAAGCGGACTTGACGTTTATAGGCCTCGCCGGGATCATCGATCCTCCGCGGCCCGAGGCTGTCGAGGCGGTCGCCCTATGCCGGACGGCCGGCATAGGGGTCAAGATGATTACAGGTGACCATGCAGGCACCGCTTCGGCCATAGGACGGGAAATGGGCATAGGGAACGGCGGCAGGACCGCAACAGGCGACGAGCTTGAGAAAGCCTCGGATGAAGAGCTCAGGGAGCTTGTCAGAGAGGTTGACATCTTCGCCCGTACCAGCCCGGAACACAAGCTCCGTCTCGTCAGGGCCCTCCAGGCGAACGGAGAAGTGGTAGCCATGACGGGAGACGGCGTCAACGACGCCCCTGCCCTGAAACGGGCCGACGTGGGCATCGCCATGGGCATCAAGGGCACCGAAGCCACCAAGGAGGCGGCTGACATCGTGCTGGCCGATGATAACTTCAGCACCATAGAAAGAGCCGTGGAAGAAGGCCGGACCATTTACGACAACCTCCGGAAGGCGATCATCTTCATTCTTCCCACGAACGGCGCCGAAGCTTTTGTCATCCTTGCAGCGGTGGCCTTCGGTCTTGTGCTTCCCATCACGCCGGTGCAGATACTTTGGGTGAATATGGTCACGGCGGTCACCCTGGCCCTTGCCCTGGCCTTCGAACCCGCCGAACCCGGTGTCATGAAGCGCCCGCCGAGGGACCCCGCCGCCTCCATTCTCGGCGGCAATTTTCTCTGGCGGATTGCCTTCGTTTCTCTCCTGGTGGGAGGAGCCGCCATAGGGGTCTTCCTGTTCGAAAAAAGGATCGGCATGCCCCTGGATCTCGCACGGACTCTCGCAGTGAACACCCTGGTCTTCGGCCAGATCTTCTACCTCTTCAACTGCCGCTACCTTGATGAATCCAGCATTTCGGCAGGGCGGCTTTTCGCGAACCGCGCAGTGTGGATGACTACGGGGATTCTGCTGGTGCTGCAGCTCGTTTTTGTCTATGCCCCGTTCATGAATACCTGGTTCGGTTCTGCGCCGCTTCTGGCGCGGCACTGGCTGATCCCCCTCTCCATCGGCTGTGCCGTGTTCCTTGCGGTGGAAGCGGAGAAGGCTCTCACCAGGCGATGGAGCGGACGGTAGGAGCCACAAGCCCGACCGAACCGGAACCATGGGAAAAGGGCTCCTCCTGCAGCACAGGGGGAGCCTTTTCCTGTTGGTGTCCTTTTACTGACAGGTTCCCCTCAATGAAAAGCCGAATCTCTGGTATCCTTAAGAAATCTTGTCCTTAATGAAGGAGCTGATATCCTTGCGCTACCTTCCATTCGGCAGCACAGGCGCCATCGTTTCAGAACTCGGTTTCGGCGGCATCCCCATCATCAGGCTCACAACGGAAGATGCGGTGCGGGTCCTCAAAAGGGCCTATGACAGGGGAATCACCTTTTTTGACACAGCGAATTCCTATGAGGGAAGCGAAGAGAAATTCGGATCGGCGCTGTCCGGCGTGCGGGAGAAAATCTTCATCGCCACGAAGAGCAAAAAACGGGACGGAAAAGGCGTGACAGAGCACATTGAGCTCAGCCTGAAGCGGATGAAAACCGATTATATAGATCTCTTCCAGTTCCACCAGGTTGTCCAGGAAAAGGACTGGCAGGCCATCATCGCTCCCGGCGGGGCCCTCGACGCCGCCCTGGAGGCCCGGCAGCAGGGGAAGGTCCGGTTTATCGGCATCACGTCCCACGGAATCCCCACGGCTCTGAAGGCCATCTCCACGGGCGAATTCGTCTCCATCCAGTTTCCCTTCAATTTCATCGAAACGGGAGCTGCGGAGTCCCTTCTCCCCCTCGCCCAGAAAACGGGACTCGCCTTCATCGCCATGAAACCTTTCGCGGGAGGGGCCATCACTGACGCGTCCCTCGCCTTCAAGTTCCTGAGATCCCACCCGTACGTACTGCCCATTCCCGGCTGCGACTCGGTGGAATCCGTGGACCAGGTGTCGTCATTCTACGAATCTCCCAACACCGTGAGCGAAGAAGACCGCAGGGCCATGGAATCCATAGCGGACACCCTGGGAAAGGAGTTCTGCCGCAGGTGCGAGTACTGCCAGCCATGCCCCCACGGCGTTTCCATCACCCTCGGCATGACCTATCAGCTGCTTGCATCCCGCATGTCGCCCCGGGTGGCCTGCGGATACGTGACAAAGGCTCTGGAGACGATTCCCCGGTGCGTGGAATGCGGCGCCTGCCTGCCGAAATGCCCCTACAATCTTCCCATTCCGGACATGCTCAAAAAACACTACGCCCTGTTCAGGGAACACCGGAAGCTCTATCACAACGAACAGAATTAACGTATGCCCCCGCCTGCCGGCAGGGGCATACTGATATCGGGCCCGGGGCGAATAAACTTCAGACCCCGGTACGGCTTTTTTCGATGATCCTTTTCACGAGAAACTCCAGAAGATGGGGAAACACTTCCATGGCATACCGGAGATGAATTCTCTCGGTGTTCTTGTGGGCATCCCTGCCGAGGGGGCCGAGGTTCAGCACCGGGATGTCGAGCTCGGCAAGAGCCTCTGTGGGAAGGCTGTACAGCTTCCCCCAGCCCGGCATGTTGCGTGCGAAAACATCCATTTCCGGGGCAGGTCCCTGAAAGCCGCAGTAGCTCAGGTCGGAAACGCCCTCAAAGAAGGGGCGAAGCTGCAGCGTTTCACCAAAACGGATCTCCGCCTCCCGAACCGTCTCTCCTGCCGCCCATGCGGCAGCGCGCTCGCCCTCTGAATCTCCGAGGCTGCTTCTGTGGGGGTACCACGGCGGAAGGAAGCCTACGATCACCAGGGGGCCCGCGAGGCCGCACAGTTCAACCATGGCCTCTACCAGTTCGATCGCCCGGCCCCGCTCGTCGGCGTCTTCGGGGGCGGACGCAAGGGTTTCCTCGACAAACGGAGTGAAATTATTCCCAAGCAAATCCTCCGCCCTCCGCGACAGGTCCTCGAAATCCATCACCTGAGGGGTCCAGGACTTCGGGGGATTTCCGGATCCGTCCAGAGAAGAGAACGCTTCGGCGTTCTTCCTGTACCGGCTGATGGACCGGTCAAGGGCCTCGGCGGCTATGGCCCGCATCTCCGAAAGAATCTGGCCGGGCAGCCGGGTTGCCGTCAGGTAGCTGTAAAACGCGAAACCGCGGGTCATGATGGTCGCGGAATACTCCCGGCGGAGATCCGTCTGCCTCATGCATCCGAAGGGAGGATAGGACCTTCCGAACCGCGAGTCCGCATATTCCGGGCTGCCGTCGAGCATGAGGTTGATGTGGGAGAGGACCGGGGCGGCACTGAATCCCTCGTAGTATTCCCCCACGTGGGTCTCTTTTCCCGCGCAGAAGAAAAAAGGATTGATCTTTCCGATGCTCCCCAGGTACATCGAAGGCTTCGCCTCCTCCCCGGCGGCGAATGTGGGCTCAAGCATGATGCAGGCCAGGAACCGCACCTTTTCTTCTTTCTGGAAACGGGCCAGGAAAGACGCTGCGGACAGCATGCCGCTCGAATTGTTCTCCTCGTCGGGAACGGCGAGAAGGGCAATGTTCGCCCCGGGAGAGCCGCCATCCCCGGCAGCCCGCATCACCAGGTCCATTCCGCCGGCGAGCCCGCTCTTCATATCGGCGACGCCCCGCCCGAAGAGCCACTCCCCGGTCTCGAGATCTTTCCGTACCTCCGGGGAAATATCCGCAGCCCGGATCCTCTCCGTATATTCCTCCGGATCAAACGCAAATGGAGCGAGGGAACCGCATGCCTGAACCCCCACCACGTCCATGTGCCCGGCCAGCAGCACCGTATCGGCAGTGGGTTCCTGCGCCCTCACCACGGCGAAGACGAAATGTCTGCCGAGAGGATCGTTCTCCAGCGGCAGAAGGCGGACATCTTCAGGGTGCCTTCGGAAATAGGGCTGCGCCGAAAGAGTTTCGAAGATAAACCGCGCAATTCTGTTTTCCCCTTCCCGTGAAGGGGAAACGCTTCTGAATTTCACAAGATCGGTAAGAAGCCTGTACAGTACGCTGTCTTCATATCTGTTCATTTTCTTCGCCTTTCCCGGGAACGTCACTCCGAATAGACACCTTCCCTCAGATAGGCATTCAGCATCTGCCTGTCCATATGGGCAATTCCGAGATCTTCCAGGGTAACACCCGTTTTCCGGAAATCCGTTCCCGTCATTACGGAGGCCAGGGTTATCATCGATTCGATTACCGGCACATCCACGCCGAATTTTTTGGCCAGTTCGCTGAAAATATGGCACCCCACGGGAATATCCTCCGTGATGTACCTGTTGTGGATCGTAAAGGGTCCCGTACCCAGAGCAAGGGTGTACTGCTCATTGAAAGGGACCTCGAACTTCTCTCCCATGTGCTCGGCCCCGAGAATATTCGACCGGGAGAAAAAGGCCTTCTCGGGGAAATCCTGGATTCCCACACCCATGGCGTCCGCAATGGCGCATTCCTCCCGGTACAGGGCAAGCTGCACCCGCGAAATGGACGGACAGTAGGCATGGGAGTAGATGGAGAAATCGTACTTGTTCTCACCGTAGACCACACCCCAGTTTTCCATGGCGCCCACGCCCAGGATGGTTCCCGGACAGTGCAGAATGGGGTTCACGTTGCTGAACCCTATGTCCGCTATCGTATCGCCCCGGACGGGATGAACCACCGAATCCAGGGAAGGCACACACTCCTTTGACGCGAAAAAGGCGTCCTGGTCGGTCATGGGCAGCGCGGCTCCCCGGAGGCTTATGGCCCAGTAGTTGACGCTCACCTCCGGCATCTGTTCCCCTCCGGCCATTTTTACCCGGATGCCGTAGGGCTGGCTGCTCCACTCCCCCACGATGACCTTTTTATCACATCCCGCTTCCCGCATCATTTTGCGGAAAAGAAGAGAACCGAAGTTCGCCGTAGTGAAGTGGATAACCATTCCGTCCTCCAGGCAGGGGATGAGCTTTTCGAGAAAAGCCCTGTACCCCACTGCCGGGAAGCTGATGATCACAATCCCTGCTCCCTCCACGGCTTTCTTCATGTCGCTGGTGACCACGTCGATCTTCGCAAGCCCCTCTCGCTTGAATCCGTACAGGCTTTCCTGTTTTCCGCTGACGCGGATCTCCCTGTTCTTCGCTATGCATCCGAGGCCGTCGAAAAAGCCGGGAAGCTCATAGAGGCGAACCTCCCTGCCGGCAAGGGCCGTGCACGCGGCATGGCCCCTGGCCGTGGCTCCTCCTCCGAGGACCGCGACGGGTTTGTTCCCCAGGTACTCCATTCCAGTCATGACAAAACCTCCTATAGTCTGCCGCCGAGCACAAGCCGGGGAAGCCAGAGTGCGAGCTCCGGAATGTACGTGACGGCCAGAAGCGTGGGAAGCCAGGCAAACACTATAAATATCATTGCCGGCTTCATCATCTGTGAGACGGGCGTCTTCGCCATCCGCCCGCCGAAATAGAGGGTGGGCGCAGTGGGCGGAGTCACGTTTCCCAGTCCCAGGTTGGTCCCTATGATCGCCGCGAAGTGGATCGGGTGTATCCCGAGGGACACCACCACGGGAAGCAGTATGGGCGTGCACAGCAGCATGGCGCTCACGTCGTCCATGATCATTCCGATGATGATCATGAAAATATTGATCATGAGCATGATCACGTACTTGTTGCTGGAAATCGCCGTGAGGAAGGCTATGATCATGGCAGGCAGCCGCTCCTGAACGTAAATCCGGCTCAGCATCATGATGCAGTACATCATGAGCATAACGACGCCCGTGGTCGTCGCAGTCTCGATGATCACCTCGATAAAGTTGTTCCGGTTCAGCCCCCTGTAGATCAGGAATCCCACGGGTATGGAGTACAGAACGGCAACAGCGGCCGCCTCGGTGGGGGTCATGATGCCGCCGTAAATGCCGCCGAGCACGATCACAGGCATGAAAAGGGCGGGGACCGCCTTTCTCCCCCGGCTTCCGAGAAGCTCGATCTTTTCCTGGAAGGTGATCTTCGGAGCCACGTTTACGTTGGGGTCGTTCCTGAGCATAATGAGGTTAAGAATGCTGAGAAGGATCATGAGCACGATCCCCGGCCCCACGGTGGCAAGAAAGCACGCAAGCACCGACTGCTGCCCCACCCACGCGAACAGGATCATCTGGGAGCTGGGGGGGATCAGAAGGCCGAGGGGGGCCGCGCAGGACACCAGGGCGGCGCTGTGCCCCATGGGGTAGCCGTTTTCGCGGAGGCGGGGAAACATGATGGAGCCGATGCACGAAAGGGTGGCGGCGCAGCTTCCGGAGATGGACCCGAACACCGCACAGGAGACCACAGCCACCACTCCCAGGCCTCCCTTTATCCTCCCGACGAACACATCGACGAAATTCACAAGGGACGTGCCGATACCCCCCCTGTCCATCATTCCGCCGACCATGATAAACAGCGGGATGGCGAGAAGCACTATGGAACTCATCTGGCTGAACCCGTAGGGAAGAAGGAACGACGGGTCGTAGCCGTGGGTTATCACCATGAACGTGGTGGAAAGCATAAAACAGAAAGGAACCGGCAGCCCGAGAAGAAGGGTAATGATAATAAGCAAAAGTGCAATGGTAATTGCCATAGGCGTTTCCTCCAGATTTCGGCCGCGGCCCGCCCTTTTCCCTCCGGGGCCTGGCCGGGGCAGACTCAGTTCAGGATGTTCTCTGCTGCGCTCCGGACAAGAACCTGAAAAGGCCCTCGAAAAAATGGACCACGGCATACAGGGACATGAGCGCGTAGCCGGCGAGCACCGACGACTGGGAAATGAATACCGGTATCCTCAGCCCTGTCGTCCGGGGCATCCACTCGATGCTGTACAGCACCATGTCCACGGCCCACACGGTGAACAGAATGCAGAGGGCCGCCATGGTCAGGTCCATGACAACCGCAAGCAGGGCTCTTCCCCTGGGAGGAAGAAGCTGGGGAATAATGTCCGCCTTCACGTGGCTCTGGTCATAGACGCCATAGGAGCTTCCCATGAAATAGAGCCAGAAGGCCGCGATGACCACGATTTCTTCCATACCGAAAAGGTCCGACTTGAATACGTACCGAAGCAGCACGGTCACGCACATGATAAGAACGACGAAAAGACTGCTCAGCACCAGAAGGGCGCGCTGCAGCCAGAGGACGAACTTCCAGGCGGGGGAATTTTTGACTGCGTCCAAAAACCTCAATGGGGATCCCTCCAGGCGGGCCGGGCAGCACAGGCCGCCCGACCCGAAGAGTGTGTTACTGCAGCGATTCCTTTATTTTGTCCAGTGTTTCCTTTCCGTAGGTCTTCTCCAGTTTGGGCCACGTGGTGCTCCGTATGGTTTCGGCGAGCTCGGCCATCTCCTTCTCGGGGATGGAAATGATCCTGACGCCGAAATCGGCCAGCTTCTGCTGGAACTCGAGATCTTCAGCCTTGCTGTCTGCGAAGCTCTTGTCCGCCTGCTCGTTCACGGCCTTCACGATGACCTTCTGGTCGGCTTCGGAAATCTGGTCCCACACCTTTTTGCCCACGATGTAGGCTGTCTGGTCGAACAGGCTGTTGTAGGGAACGTAGAATTTGATCACGTCCCGGAAGCTCAGGTAGTTGATCTGGGACGATCCGCCGATCCATCCGTCGCAGACCCCGGTCTGGATGGCGCTGTATGTGTCGGCGTAGGGAATGGACGTGGTCCGGAAGCCGAGATCCTCGGCGGTTTCCTTGTACACGGCCAGGGGGGCGACGCGGATCATGGCGTCCTTGGGCATGCCTGCCCTGAGGGGATTCGCGGGCTCCTTCGCGAGGCCGACGCCCACAAAACCGTCACCGTAGATCCGGAGGAGCCTGACGCCCAGCTTCTCCAGGGATTTCTCGATAATGTCATAGACCACCGACCCGGGGGAAAGCTGCTTCTGCATTCCTTCTCCCGTCCCGGCCAGGAACGGGAGAGACCCGACCTCGAGCATAAGATCAAACTGGCTGGGAAGGAAAATAAGTCCCATCTCGATGGTCCCCCGCCGGATTTCTTCGAAGACCTGGGTATAGTCTCCAAGCTGGTTGGCCGGGAAAAGATCCAGAATAATCCTCCCCTCGGTTTCTTTTTCCACCACTTCCTTGATGGCGAACAGGGATTTTGTCCCCCTGTACTCCGGCGCGGAAATGCCGGCCACTTTCAGCGTCAGCGGTTTGGCAGACGAAGGTGTAATGGCGGCAGAAATGATAACCGCTCCAAGGATAAAAATACCCAGCATCCGATAGGCTATGCTCTTCTTTACCATATGAATCACTCCTTTTTTAAAAATGGTGTGTTCCGCGGGAAAACGCAGTGCGCGAAATCCCCTGTATTCTGCCCTCCCTTCATCTAGTGCCTGAATCTGAAACTGATTGAAATCTCTTCCGCACCCTTTTTCAGAATATGGATCCACTCGGGAATTTTTTCCTCCGGAAGGTGGTGCTTGGGAGCCGAAAGACCAAGACTGGCAATGACAACGCCTTCCTGGGCGAAAATCGGAACGGCCAACGTAATCTCCCCCAGGGAGAACGTTTCGTCTTCAATGGCATAGCCCCTCTCCCGGATCTTTCCGTACTCCTCCAGCAGACACTCCCTGTCCATAATCGTGAAGGGCGTTCTTTTCTCCAGCTCCGCCGTACTCAGAATTTTCCTCATCAGCTCCCCATCCTGGTACGCACAGAGAACCATCGCCGATCCTCCGGAATTCAGAGGGATGCTTGTCCCGATAAAATCTGCGGCATCGTAGCAGCCGCCCCGCACGACGTTTTTATAGGCCGGAAACGCCCGGTCGCCTTCCCAGACGGTAATGTAGGTGGTCTCTCCAAGCGTACGGGAAATGTATGAAAGAACAGGCCGGATGATTTCTTCGATCCCCTTCAGGCGTCCATACACATTCCCGAGGCGGATCATGATCGGACTGAGATGGTATTTTTTCGTAAGAAAATCCTGGATGACAAAATTATGGGCCTGGAGGGTTTTCAGTATTTTGAAAGCGCCGCTTTTCCCGATATCAACAAAAGAGGCGAGCTCTGAAAGGTTGAATTCGTAAGGAGGATCTCCCAGATGCTTCAATATGGACATGGCTTTATCGAGACTGCCCATTTCAACCTCCCTTTCCCTATGGGAAACAGTTTTTCCAAAATATAGATTTATATCACTATAACAGCAAATGCATTATTTGTCGAACGAAGGGAAGATAAAAATACTCCATCCGGAAGGGGGTGTCGAAAAACGGATTTGAAATAAAAAAGAGTGTTCGGGATTTCATTTTTCGGGCAATCAACCTGAACCCTTTCCACTTGGCAAGCCGAAAATGAACGTGTATAATACTTTTCCGTGCGGAGAAGTGCCCGAGTGGTCGAAGGGGATTGACTCGAAATCAATTGGGCGGCTTGCTGCCCCGTGGGTTCGAATCCCACCTTCTCCGCCAGCAAAAATCCGTTTTCCAGGTATGGCAATCCTGAAAAGCTGTGATATAATGTTCGCCGTTGCATGCGGAGAAGTGGCCGAGTGGTCGAAGGCGGGCGCTTGGAGAGCGTCTGAACCGCGAGGTTCCGTGGGTTCGAATCCCTCCTTCTCCGCCATTAATCATGCCTTAATACTGGAAACAGAAGAGAAAAACGGTATACACGCTGTGCGCCAAAAGCGTACAGCCCCCAAGGTGTTACAAGCTGGTGTTCCATTCATCGAGCGGCGGGGGAATATTTATTATTTCCGCTGGGTCATACCTCAAACGGAGCGATTCCTATGGAACAAATCGGAAATCCGGCTCTCCCTCAAAACCCCCTATCTCAAACTCGCGCGAAAAAGAGGAGAATACCTTCGCGCCGGACTGATTTTTCTGCCCATGGATCTCACTCCTGAAGAAAGAGCTCAAAGAGCCAAATGGCTTCATGAGGAAGCCCTGCTTCTTACCGACAAGTACAACCCTTCCTGGGACGACTCCGTCGAATCGGTTGCCCTGGCCCGTGACCACTCCCTTCATCTGACTCCCGACGAAGAGACGGAAAAGGAAGCGATCAACGAGGTGTACGGTGACACAAAGCAGCACAATAACTTTTGGGAGCTTTTCGAGGGAAAAAGAAGAATCATCCCCGTCACCTCCGAAAAATCACCTGAAACGGAATTCTCCCAGCGAGAGATCGACTTAATGGTGGAGCTTCTCATCGCTAATGACTGGGCTTTTCTTGAAAAAAAACTCCTGGCATCCGACCACCGTACAGTCGAAGGGTACAATCTCGGAATATCCATGGAGGTTGAGGACCTGACCCTTTATCTCCTCGTCCGGAAGAAAAATTTCCGGAATATCCTCAAGGTCAGAGCTTTTACCGACCTTTTCAACGTCCGGAAACTTATCCCCCACACAAACAGGCATTTCCCGCCGATCGCCCAAAAATTCGTATCCGGCGCACTGGCGAATTGCGACCGTGCTCTGATGGAACTCAACGGGGTTCTTCCGCCGGAATCCGTACAAATTGCCTACAGATCCGAACATCCGGTAGTGCCGCCGGCAGTTTCGGTGAATAATACTACACCCCGTCCCACTGCAGGACCGGACTATGAAGACCCGGAAATCGCAACGCTCGTACAGGAAATTATTGCCGAGAAGACTACATCAAAGGCCCGGAAGGAAGTTCGCTGGACCGAAAAGACCCGAGGAGAGTTTGAGTCGAAATTCAAATTCATTCTTCGCTATTTCGGCCAAGGCAGAAAAGTTTCCGAAATAACCAAGGAAAATCTCACCGAACTCATGGATATTTTCAATACTCGGCTGTCTGCCCGGCAGGTACAAAAGATGGAGGATCTCGATCCCCACGAACTTCTCCGCGGGAAAATACCAGTGGGAAAGATTGCCAACGCCACGGTGGAAAAATGGACCACCGCGCTGAATATGATCCTGAAGAGGGGCCACGATTTCTATCCCGGTGCTTTGAAAGTCCCCTATTCCATAGTAAAGAAAGAAGTGGTGCTTCCGGACAAGGAACAGAAAATTGTCCGTCTCACCTACTCTCCTGATGACCTGCAGAAACTTTTCGGCCAAAATTTCGTTGCAGATTCGCTCAAGGGGGGAAAAGCCATCGGGACGCCGGCCTACTTTCTCTTCGGGGCCTTGACGGGCGCCCGGGCGGAAGAACTCGGGCAGGTATGCCGGGACGATATCATAACTGTCGATGATATCCTTTGCCTGCAGATCGACGGAGATGCCGAATTGGGAACAAGGGTGAAGAACAAAGCTTCCAAAAGAACGATTCCGGTACCGGAATCCCTGGTTCGGATCATGCAGTTCCTGATGGCAAATAAGAAAAAAAAGGACAATATCTGGGGATTCGCGAAGAGCCAAGGAAAAAAAGCCTCCTTTTCACGGAACGCCGCCAGGTGGTGGAATACCTATGTCAGAAAAAAACTGGGCGAAGGTGCGGTCCAAACATTCCAGAACGGGCAAACGGGCGTCAAGGTGTTTCATTCCTTCCGCCACACCATCGCCAGCGTCGGAAAATCAATCGGGATAGAAAAGGTCTACACGTCTGAAATTCTCGGACACGATCCCAGTGATGGCATGAAAAACACCACCACTCACTATGAGTCCAAGTTTGCGCCTTCTGAACTGGCACCCAAACTGAAAGCGATTAACGACGCGCTGGAAGTGGACTGGGAGGCAGTGGCCGACAAAATCCTCGCTGAAATGGTCAAGCGGCGCAACATCTCCTGAAAAACTAATCAAAGCCGGAAACCCAAACGGAGGGAAAGAGATCTCACTCTTTCCCTCCGTTTTTTTTCTTTAGTACGAATCTGTAAAGAGAAAATACCGTTCCTTCAGACCCATGTGTTTCGAATTGAGAGCCATGATTTCCGGGATGACAGCCACCGATTATCCCAAACAAACCGATATCCCTTTCTCTGGGAGCAACTGTCTCAGATAACGGTCGGTGAATCGACCCTTCTTTTTTCCCCCCTTCAACTATTTCTGCTTAACCTTCTTTTTCCCATGGACCTGTCTCCGGAAAGGCGGCTCAATTCCGCCGGAGAGATGGCTCCGTCAGAACCGGAACTCTGGCTCTCGGAGATCGTTTTCATTTCTTTGTTGATTTTTTGTTTAGCCCTATGCAAACCGCTATGTTAAATGCGAATACCAAAATTTCTCTTTGGAGGCGGTAAGCGTGGGAAGCAAAAAAGTGCGTATAGTAATCACCGGAGACAGCAAGATGAAGGCCCTGGAAGAAGCAAGGAAATGGGTTCTGCAGCTTGAAAAGGAAATACTGGAGCAACGGCGCAACTGCCGGACGCGGGGTCTGATCCTTCTCGGAACCGTTCTTCTCGGCGCTATTTCCGACGAGGATGTGAAGTTCCAGATTTACGAACAGTTCATTGAAATCGACGCCCTGCAGAAAAGCAAAAATTCAACGGTGGAGTCGAAAAAGGCGGCAAAGGAAAAGGCAGGAAAAACTGTCATTGCTCTGGCGAAAGCGCTTTCGGAAAAACTGAAAAAAGAGGCGGCGCCTGCCGGCCAGGATGCCTCTCAGGGCGGCACGGTTCCCCCGTCAGAGACAAATCAATCATAATCATGTGGAAACCCTACGTGAGGTTTTCGTCCTTCTGTTCCGGGGTGCGGGCGGTACATTCGGCATCCGCTCATGCTTCCTACCTCACGAGGGAAAAGGAATGTCTTCTTTGGGGTATGGAAAGCAGAGATAGAGAAATATCCGACCGCAGGGAAGCCGCCAATCGATGGAAAGAAATAGCAGAAATGGAAACGGGGCTCTCCCCTCTCGACACTCCTGCGGGGAGAGCCCGCCATGATGCCTGCGTCCAGGTGCGCCTGTTTCTGCCCCTGCCAAATCTGGTCTTCGACGGCATGGCGAAGGCAGAAATCAGGGATGCACTCACCACTCTCGTCCGGGAACTCGAACTGGATTCCACGGACGTGATGTGGTCCCTCCATAAAGGAGTATCCGGTGGTTCCGAAAAGAATCAACGGGAGCAGAATCTTCATCTCCATGTTTCCTATAGACCGCGAAATTGCGAAGGAGAAAAACACAGGATTTCCATCCGCAGGGAAGTGGTTTCCCTGCGGGAGGCCTTGGGCGGATGGCTCCAGGAGAGAGGGTACCCAATCGACTGGAAGTCCGTCTCGAAGCCCGGAAAACGGCGGCATATTTCCCCGGAGAAAATCGCCATGGCCGAACGGGGAGAACCGCTCCACTCTCCGGAAGAGCAACTTCAGGCGGACCTGACCCTGGGAAAACGGCTTGTGTCGAAGCTGACCCGGGAAGAAGCACGACGAATTCTTCTCGAACTCCTTCGTTCGAAAGAAGCCGCCTTTTCCCGACTCGAAGAAGAAATAGCGTTACAGGGCTGGTCGATTTCCAGAATACGAAGGGGAAAACGGGATACCTGGATTCTGAATGACGAGTTTAGAAAAGAGCTCGCTCTTCGCAGGATCCTGAACTACAGAGAAGAAGACGTCCATCGTCTTCTTTTGGCTCTTCAATCAAGAGACACGGAGAAAAATCCTTCAAAAGAGCCCTCCGGAATACTTCCGCAGCAGTCAGAAGATACGGCTGAACCGGATAAGAACGGATCGGAAGAGACCACTCCAGAAATCTCACGAAATTAAACCGGCGGCCTTTTCCAGCGGTGCTTGCCGAAAAAAAGGGAACGCTCGTTTCATACCCTAGAAATAATCCCGCGAAAATTTCGTAGTATTCCAGTTCTTCCCCTATCTTCCCGAACCGCAAAGCGAAATGAAAAGCCTTGCAGGGAGTGCTCCCTGTGTTCCGATCACCTTTTTCCGGTGCAGCTCGTGTGTTCCTTGAAGTCCGCTGGTCCTTTCCTGCGATTCGCTTTTTGTCTTCTGCCCCTGCAAGGCTCAAGGGTGCGTTGGCTGGCGCCAACACTCCCTTTCGGCAGGGGGCCTTCGCCCCCTTGCATCCCCCGAAAGCAAAGGCGGAAAGGGGGGTCAGTCTTTCTCTTCCGGGGTCGCTCCATTGTCCAGAGCCCATTCCAGAAGCCAGCGGATCGCCTGCGCCCGGGACTGGAACCTTTGTTCGAAACGAAAATCGTCGAGTCTTTCCAGTAATTCCTGGTCAATAACGAAAGTCAATAAAGGACTTGTACGCTGTCCCATTGCATGTACCTTCCTCTCATTTCCGTAAGGATTTTTCCCCATTTTCTGGAAGTCACAAAGGCAAGAGTGTTGCTAACGCTCTGTTGCATATTAAAAGTTTATCATAGAAGAAATAACGACACTATTTACACATAAAGCCCTATAAGCTATAATGGTTCCGTAAGCAGGAGAACAAGCTTGAAAGGAGTGAAGTTTTGTGTCCAACATGGTGATTCTCAAGTCATGGATTGAGGGCACCCGTCCCCTCCTGTGGAACGCGTTTTCGGTCAGCATGCTGACGGGGGAGAAAAAGCGAAAAACCGGTTCTGCCGGCAATAATCCGGATGAGTGGAAGCAGACAGTTCTGGCCACTCCGGAACGCCGGCTTTTCGTAAAGGGCAGCTATCTTTTCAGCTGCCTGCGCGATGCAGCACGGTTTACGCGGGAAGGAAAAGGGACACTGCAGAGAAGCGTGGCGGCCACGCTGCAGATTTTGGACGAAGAAATTCTGGTGGACCGCTTTATTCCCGAGGAAATGTTTGTTACTCCCGAAGCGTTTCATAATGCCAAGGATAAGGATGTCTATATTGATGTTTGCGGAGTCCGGAATCCCACAACCCGTGGGAAAAACGTCCGCTACAGGGTTGCCTGTTCCAGCGGGTGGAAATGCAGTTTTTCCCTTGTCTTCGATAATACCCTGGTGTCCAAAATCGCCATGCGCTCCATCATCCACGACGCTGGAAATCTTGTAGGACTGGGAGACAGCCGGTCCATAGGATCAGGACGGTTTCGGGTTGAAAAAATCGAAGAATCTGTGTACATTTCCGATGCCGAAAAGACGTCCGCCTAGAACGATATGGCTGGAGCTACGGAAAATTGTATGGATTCGCTGCAACGGAAAATGCTCTCACTGCGGAAAGGAACTTTCCCTCTTTCGCTGCCATATCGATCATATTCACTCGGGGAAAAACGGAACAAACAAAATCCGCAACCTGAGAGTACTTTGCCCCAAATGCCATACCCTGCGCCTTGACAAACGGCATCGGGGGTTAGTCGGAAAAGGTCTCCGGCTTGGAATCATCGACGAGAACTGGAGATCGAAAACCTGGGAATAATCGAAGCTGAAGCGAGCTTCTCATTCTACCGGGTCTCGCTTTTGAGATTCCGGAACTCGGCAGAACTCGCCCCGACATCCCATGGACTCGGCGACAAATGGCTAGGCCGGGCGCGCATCGTCTCGGATTGGCATGGTTGACCCGGAACTGGATTTTCAGTTCCGGGTTTTATGTTTGAAAATTAAAGAAGTGCTTCTAAAAAACAGTCTCGTCTTCCCTCTTCACTGCCGCTCATTGATTAAGGAACCTCTAAAAGTCTCGGGCACATTGCCCTTCAACCCTGTAAAATAGCGCTATGGGAACTGTTTCTTACTCCAGACCATACGGGGAGATGAGGCCCGATGAACCGCCAGAAAACGCTTGCGAACGCCTCCAGCTTAGAAAAATACAAGAAACCCACGAAGCGGGAAAAGTTCCTCGCCGAAATGGAACGGGTCGTTCCCTGGAAGGAACTCATCGAATCCTTCTACCCAAAGGCGGGAAAAGGCCGTCCTCCGGTAGGTCTGGAACGGATGCTCCGGATTCATTTCCTGCAGAGCTGCTTTCACTCAGTGAGGATCGCTGCCGAAGAAGCCCTCTACGACATGGAATCTCTGAGACGCTTCGTCGGGATCGACCTCGGAAACGAGCCTGTCCCCGACGAGACTACCATCTGCAAATTCCGCCATCTTCTCGAGACCCACGACCTCGGGGAACGGATCTTTCAGGAAGTCAACGCCCACTTCGAGGAGAAGGGACTGAAGCTCTCGGAGGGGACCATCATGAACGCCACCATCATCAACGCCCCTTCCTCAACGAAGAACCAGGACAAGAAGCGGGATCCCGACATGCACTCCACGAAGAAGGGAAACCAGTACTACTTCGGCATGAAGATCCATGTCGGAGTGGACAGGGAAAGCAGAACTGTCCACAGCCTCGTCACCACCCCCGCCAACGTCCACGGCTCAAAGATGGTGGACGACATCCTTCACGGTGAAGAAAACGCCGTCTTCGGTGACTCGGCCTACATGGGCAAGACGGACGAAATCGCGAAAAAGGCGCCCCAAGCACTGGACCTGACCCAGACCAGAGGAACGAAAAACAGGAAACTCACCGAAGAAGAGAAAGAAAGGAATCGCCTGCTCTCGAAAACCAGAAGCCGGGGAGAGCACATCTTCCTCATCGCGAAAAGGATCTTCGGCTTTTCGAAGGTCAGGTACAAGGGCCTGGCGAAGAACACCAACTTCGCCTTCGTGTTCTTTGCCCTGTCGAACCTGTAGTACATGGTTCGAAGGGGCCTGCTGGGGTCGACAGGGGCGTAGTGTATCCAAAAACAGGCAAAATACCATAAAAAACCAGAAATAGCGATAAAAGATGCAAAAGGCTGACCATATCGCTTGAATATCGGGCAAAAAGAACACAGGAAACGGATTCGGCCGTCAAGGATCAACTGTTGGACGCTGGATCAGTTCTTGTTCAGAGGTTCCTTAAGATTTTCATCCTGATGGCTTCCATGGCTCGTGATCTGGCGCAGGAATAATACTGGGAGGGAAACGAAGATTTCTCGGTATTGCATCTACTCATAATAGCATCGTTTTTTGGCAATCAACTTGTCTATAAAAATCAAAAATAGTTACGATTAAAAAACTTGACTTTTCGTGTTGGTTTGAATAATAATTATTTAGGAAAAAATAATTTGGGCAGAAGATTCATTGAATAAAACTAATACAAGTCATACGAAAAGCTATTTTTCATACCTTAATAGTATCAATAAACTAAAGGGGGTATTAGAAAATGAAAAAAATAGCAATTTGTCTTTTGTTAGTATTTATCATAGGTCTATCTGCTCCAAAGTTGGCTTTTTCTACTGATTCAAGCCCCGTCACAACCAATAATTCAGTACGAACTATTACTCTTGAAGATGTAATTAAGTTTATAAGAATAGCTAAGGAAACAGCTAAATTAGTCGAAGAATATGGCCCACCAATCTATAATAAAGGCAAAGCAATCACTGGAAGTGTTTATGAAAAGACAAAAGAAGTTGCTGGAAGTGCTTATGATAAGACAAAAGAAATTGCGGGATATACATATGACAAGACGAAAGAATTTGCTGGAGATGCCTATGATATAACAAAAGAAATGGCAGGTTACACATATAATAAGACGAAAGAATTAGTTGGAGCTACTTATAATATAACAAAAGATGTTGCAGGGTATACATATGATAAAACAGCGGAATATACAGAGAAGGCATATGATAAAACAGCGGACGCTTGTAAATCAGTTGTTGATTGGTTATTTGGTGATTAAATAAAAGCTGAATATTACGTTCCGTGGGCCGCTTTTCTCCATTTGCGGACCCATCTGTGTCGTTTTCCTTGAACCTTGAACCTCAAAAAAATCCAAATTTCACTATACTTTAAATCACTCATCTCAAACGGTTTCTATTATGACACCGAGGGCTTTCGATTTGCCGAGTGAAGCGCAGATGGATTCAGGTTTTTCGCCATTGCGAAAACGTTGAACGGCCAGAATTCTCTGCTGCTCATCCTTATTTTTAACGGGTTCCACCTCGGTAATATTAGGATACTCATGAAGATGAGGCGAAATCAAAACTATCGCAAGAAAAACTTTTGTAAACGATGTCCTGGCACAAAAATCAGTCTACGATGTCTTGGCATTCAACAGCTAACCAATTAGTAGAAAGAACTAACACCAATTTACGTAGATAGATACACTTCAATAGCCTCAACAATTTAAAGGAGGTGTGTAAAAATGAAAAAAGTGGCAATTTGTATTGTGTTTGTTTTTCTTTTGCTTATTCCAGTTTCCTCAGAATCATTTGATTTTGGTAACAAAAATGATACCGAAAGCACTGGTTCATTAACGAATACTTTAAAAGATGAGGCTTTAAAAGCATTGATGCAAATTCTTGTAAATAAGGCATTTGAAAATGCTCCAGCAATCTACGAAAAAAGCAAGGAAATAGCAGTAGACGCATATGATAAAACGGTCGAATATGGAGCAAAAGCATATGACGAGACTGCGGAATATGTTGAAAGTGCATATGATAAGACAGCGAATGCTTGTAAGTCTGTTGTTGATTGGCTATTTAGCGATTAAATAAAACTTTCGGTAGGTTTTAATATTTTGGTAGTGTCAAGATTCTTTCGCACATTTTTTTCTCAGACCCAAGATTTACAGTCCCCCGGAAGGGGGACTTTTCTCTCCATCATACGATCAGAGGGAGATGTATGAGAAACCTCTGAACAAGAACTGGACCAGCGTCCAACAGTTGAACAATGAAGAAATTCCGGCCTAACACCCCCAGGTTCCTTTGGGAAACCATGAACTATTGCGGGAAAGTGGGTGTCCCTTTACAACGGGGAAATGGATGTTCCTCGACATTTGTAAAAATTGACTACCTCCTGAGATAAATTCCGTCTTTCTACGTTAATTCGATCTTACAGGAGTTCGCCGTTGTCGGCTCCGTGAAGGTGCGCCAGTACCTCAGTTTGAACCGTGTTTTCCACCTCGGCAAACTGAAATGATTGCTTCGGCAATTTTGTCCGCATCTTGTTCGGTATTTTCTTTTCCAAAAGAAATCCTGATTGTACCCTTTGCATATGAAGCCGGAATGGCAACGGCTTTTATCACATGAGAGATTTCGTTTTCAGAGGCGTTACAGGCTGAGCCGGTAGAAATGCATACTCCCTTCAAATCTAGGCGATGAAGCAACCGCTCACCATCTTCGTTCTTAATCGAGATACTGATATGTCCAGGCAGCCTTTTTGAGGAGCCATTCAGCAAATAATCAATACCTGATGAAGCGAGCCGACGCAAAAAAATGGATGCGATTTTTTCCAGGTGGCTTGTATTCTCATCCATCATGGACACATTGTTTTTCAGTGCAACCGCCATTCCAACAATAGCGGCTATGTTTTCTGTCCCTGCGCGCAGTTTTCTCTCCTGTGCGCCTCCTGAAGAGTAGGATTGAATCTCTATTCCATCCCTGATATAGAGGAAACCGACTCCCTTGGGACCATTGAACTTGTGAGCCGAAGCAGATAACAAATCGACTCCCAGATTGCAGACATTAACCGGAATATGACCAACAGCTTGTACAGCGTCGGTATGGAATAGAGCTCCGTAATCGTGAGCAATCCTCGCTAAAGGAGCAATATCTTGCAAAGAACCGATTTCATTGTTCGCTAATATTAAAGAAACCAGAGCTGTTTTATCGGAGATCGACCTCTTGAGAATATCCATAGATACCGATCCGGTCCGGTCGACGGGGAGATAAACAATTTCCATCCCTATTTTTTCTAAGAATTCGCACGAATGCAAGATAGCGTGATGCTCCACTGCTGATGTAATAATACGTTTTTTTTCATTTTTCCGTGCGAACGAAACACCTTTTAGCGCCCAGTTGTTGCTTTCCGTCCCACCCGAAGTAAAAAAAACCTCCTCGTCTTTTGCACCGATGCATTCAGCGATAGCTGCACGAGCATCACGAAGGGCCTGACGAGGGACTCGGGAAAAAGAGTATGCGCTCGATGCATTCCCATACTCATCATTAAGAAAAGGTACCATGGCCTGATATGCTTGATTATCGAGGCGGGTCGTCGCAGCATTATCAGCATAAATCAAAGCAGCACACCCTCATTCATCATACTGAATATCCGGTATGTCTCGTTTACCGGAAACATCATATTCTTTGGGATCCACGATGCAAAGCTGCGTTCGGATTATCTGCCGCATAGACTTCGCAGGTTCCAGGCAGTATTTCACGAACTCTTCTTTCGAAATATCGCTTTTCTTTCCCACGTGTGGGAAGAGCAATTTTAGAAAAGCCGTACAAAGCCTTTTAATGGCCGTTAAATCCCTCTTGTCTGCCTTTCTTGGTACCGAAATGCACTGATCTACGACTGCCGAATACACAAGTTCATTTCGTAATGCGTGCAATACCTCGGCAAAATATTCCGTGTTTAGTGCCCAGCCATGAGCGATAATATCCTGATTAAGTCTTGGGATTTTCCAGCCGGGAATAAAACCGTGAAATCGATCAAGAGTTGCTGATTCTTGAAAAATGGGATTGATTTCTGCCACCATGTTTTTGTTTACGTCAAATCGTTCCGCATCGATATTTCCTAACACGATAACGCCTGCATTTGCTACCACTTGAGCATCAAAACCCTTTATTTCTCCGAACTCCATATAATGTTTAAGGGCAGCCTGTATTTGACTGGGCTGATCGAACTTGATCGACTGGCTTTCATCAAACCCGACATAATCAAATCGAGACAAAAGGCCGCTCATTTTTTTTTGATTGTCATATACCAGGGCCGCTCTGGATACCGTACCGCCTGAAACCAGCCAGCCGCGCTTGCTGATCTTTTCGTATACGTAACTTTTCCCAGTACCCTTAGGAGCTAACTCGATCAAATTAATACGGTTTTCTACAAAAGGAAGCAAACGCTGTAGGAAAAAAAGTTTCTTGGACTCGCTCGGGGCTCCTGTAACATCGTCAACATAACCTTTTGGATTGTAATCCACTGCGGATAAAAGAACATCAATCCATTCCTGAATTGAAAACTCTTTGCGAGCTTTCCGATAATAATCCAAATCAACAGTATACGGGCAAAAGGGCTTATAATTGACAAGTCGTATGCATCCCTTGGGTGGCTTCTTCGAATAATCCAAGTTCCACATGAAATCGAGCACACCCCAGTTTTCATTTTCACGCAACAAAACATCTTGCCACTCCTTGACGACGTCGCTCTCAACGACGCCGCTCGCACCAGTTCGAGACCCGCCGAAATCAGGCAGTTCAAAAACAGTCTTTCCGTCCTTTATATCCACCATCACCCGTATGCGCGCTAGAAAACGAACCTTTTCTCCATTTACCATTGCATATTTGAATTGTTCGAAATCCTCACGACCAGGGATATATTTTTTTATATACCGGAGAACGCTATCGAAATCGATAACTCCGGATTCATCAGAAAACTTCATAACAAGCCAGTCTCTCATATACGAAGGAAGGCTTAAATTCGAAAAGAATTCCGTTTTTTTGGGATCTTTTAGCACGATCATTTCAGAGAAGATACTTTTTATCTTATCTTCCAGCAAGAGAGATGCACCTCGATTTCGACAATATCATAAAAACAAAGAACAACCCTGCTCTTTGAATTCTTGTATCTTTATCTTCAAATCCCCTTCCGGACACCCGATATATTCAGCCAGGCAAGAAACGCAAAACATATCTCCTGGCAAATCCCCGACAAGCTTGCAAGACAATGCAACTTCGTCTTTGCCCAATTTTTTTTCGCATTCAGAGCACTTACGTTTTATTTTTGAAGACATAAATTACTCCCCTAACACATCATCCTCAGCGATTCCTCTTGTTCCCACTTCAAAACTACAGTTTTCTTCAAGCATTTTCCCGTCTGCTTCAAAACGTAAAAGATGCTTTCCTTGCTTCATTTCCGAGAAATGAATTTGCCACTCTCGTCCGCTTTCGACAGGACTGCAGTCAGCGCGCTTTTCTCCGGAAAAGGCAGATAGAACAGAAATCTTCTTTGAAAACTTTACCCGCAAAGAAACTGAATCTTTTTCACGATAAACAAACGTTGCCAAAAGAGTTGGCTTAGGGGCAAGGGGGACTTTCCTCCTGAGGACAACGACAGGTACGAGTATTTCTTCTGGGGTAGCGCCGCCATGAACCTCGCCAACACTTTCATGGTCATTGTCACTTTTCCCCGCAGCATTGCCGGACTGTGTAAAGTGCTCATGATTCTTGAACACAATGAAATTCTTTCCGTCCCGCTCAATGTGGGACATTTCTGGAAGGATTTCTTTCGAGAGCGGAGCCTCTGAGGATTCGCAGTAGCGTCCATATCCTTTAACAGCCATATCTGCGTGTGGTGTGAAGCCGGGAAGCTTATGAAAAGCAAGTGCCGCTAACCGACTTGTTCCGTGATCTGCACTAATCAGCACATAATCATGTTCCCTAAGACTATTAAGGGCAATATCTGCCACTTTTTCTATCTGATCCAGCTGATGGGCTACACAGGAAAAATAATTATTATCGTCGGGGACGCCAGAATGCGCCAGCTTATCTAAGGCATCCAGCTTCTTAAAAGGTGCGTCAATTTCTGTCCATTGCTGATTATAGGATGTTTCCGTCGGCGCACGGGCACAAACAGGTCTTGCTTCAACAGAAAAGTCATTGCCTTTATTTCTTAGGCATGAAAGTAATAACGACAACCATTCGACACCCATGGCATCAATCCAGAGAAAAAAGGAATCAAATTTCTCATATTTCTTCAGTACTGAGTAACGTTTCTCAAAACACTCCAAATCAATGGTCCTAACCATTTCGGATGCTTCCAGAGGCAGCACATTCATTAGTTTGTGTTTCCTGTACCAATGAAGATACGTCGATAACTCAGACGACAGACATTTATCGGAGGCGGTCATATAGTCCCAGAATAATGGGTAGCGTTCACGAAGAGGTGATGCAACCGCCTCGAAGTCTATTCCCTTTTTCAAGTATTTGTTGATCGTTTGTATCGCATACGTTTTTTCAGCATGTGTTTTGTAGGAGAGCAAGGATAGTCGTGTTTCCAGTGAGGATACCTTTTCTAATTGAGAAAAAAAGTATTCGTCCTTTTCTTCAATTTTTAAAGCAGAAACGGCTTTTGCCCTCTCTTCGATCCATTCGCTCTTCTCGATGCAGTCGAAAATGGAATACAATATTGAATCAAGGATGCCCTCTGGACTTTTTGCACGTTTTACCGCATATCCGCAGTAGTTTTCGGACGGATTGAACCTATACCAAAGCCAAATCAGCCAGCGTTTATAGGGTGACAGAATTTCCCATCGTGAAAGAAGTGAGATCGGCTCAAAAACAAGCACATTCAAGCTTTTTTTTATGATTTCGGCCAAAGATTTTCCATAATGAAGATCTTGCGACAAGGAAGTCCATTCTTCGGCCGTTCCCCATTCACGTCTCAAAGTGCCGCCATCATCCAGGGAGGCAGTGATATAGTCAAAAACATCAGAAATGATCTTTATATTAATTAAAGATGATGATATTTGCTCCGTATTCCTCCAGAGATTTGTAACGAGCCTGCAGCTTTTTCTCTGGCCGTTTATCATGCCTGACCATTTATAAAACCATGTCTGAACACCCTGCATGATATCGGTTCCACAAAGAGCCTCTCCAAATTCCTGGGAATAAACATTCAAGGAAAAAGGCTCGAGGGAATGATCAGAATGAACTCGGCTTGAGGGAAGGCTCAGCTCCCAAATGCAATCCCTCTGGCGTTCATCATCGTAAGGAATTACTCTATCCCATAAATCCCGGCAACATGGCAAAGGGATGATAACTCTCGTCCTGGATGAGGCAGCCTGCTGGCTATACCAGAGGGACGGGATATTCGCTTTTTGTGGTTGGACCTCACGTGCAATGGTCAGACGTAAATATTCTCCGAGAGAAAGAAGCAAAATATGTTTTTCCCGATGCTCTTCTATCTTTTTGAAAATTTTACTGAAATTTGGGAGCACATCCGGCGCAGAGCAGAAATCGGCCAACTCCAGCGTCACGTCGCAAGCATTTTCAAGAGCGGTCTCCAACTCTTTGTATTGTGACCAATCATCGACAAAAATAAGCCGTACCGGAAATCGGGATTCTACCTTTTTTTCATCCGCGAGCCGCTGAAGAATCTCTTGCAGCGTCACATGCGCTCCCTCCCTGCTTGCTATTCTACAAAGTAATAGCCGAGTTCTGGATGTTCATCCAAAAGAGCCGATAATTTATTTTTAAGCGTGTTCTCGCTCATTGAAGCAATCTTTTCCTGGACATCCTGCAAATACTGCATTTTCAGCTCCTTTTTTCTAAATTCACTCAAAATATTCGTGATCTCGGGAGCTTTTAGAGCCCATCCGTATGCATCGACTCCCAATTGATTTCGAATATCTGCAAGAAGACGATCCCGGTTTATTGAGAAAAGGTCTTTAAATTCTGAACCTACCTTGGCAAAAAAACGATTTTGAACATACTCCGGATTCTGCAGATAGGAGATGGCCGTGTTCTTGAAAAATGAAAGCGTTTTTTTCAGCACTCCCCCGTCGACAGGTTGTATTTCCTGAATCGATTTCAAAATCCTGAAATGCTCAAGATCATTTTCAGGAACAACCCACTGAATCGGCGTGGCATATTTTTTGCACCACTCCGAAATCGATTCAGTTCCGGAAATCTCTTTCCAGATTGACAGTAATTCCTCTTTATTGCGTGATATTTCTATCTTGCCCAACTGTCTGTCGATCGTATCGGAAAAATGAGCTTCGGGGCTATCGTAGGGAACAGGCTTCAAGCTGGAAATAATCTCCTCCAGCTCTTTCTCCTGACATGAGATTCCCCTCTTCCTTAAGTATTCCTCCAGCATTAATTTGGAAGAAGTAACAAATTGCCATGCAGCTTTCGAATGAGTTTTCAAGACCTGAAGAATACCAGGTCTTTGATCTGATGGCGGAAGGAAAATGCCCTTGCTGATTTTGGACAATAAACGCAAAGCTTCTGTCCAATCTTTCTCGAATGTCTCGATCACGATACCAGGGACTATCATTGAACGGAAATAGTTCGATAGCTGCTCACCAATCAGGGAAATACTTCTGCAAGAAGTACCCATCGCCGAATTCACTACGAAAACCAGTTCATATTCCCAACATAGTTCATCGAGTTTTGTTTTTACATCTTCCTCAGACCAGGTATACACGGCACTTTGAAGCACCTGTTTGATGCGTGAGATAAGATCGCCCGAAGAAACGTCCATCTGCTCCATCAAAACGCGCAGCGGAGGTGAAGCTTCGGCTACAAAAAACCTGAAAGCCTCAGAAAGTTTCTTTTTGTCAGCGAAAGCCTCAGTCATATTCTTGCGCAGAGGTCCCATTCCATTAAACAAAGCGACGGTATTTTCCATTATTTCGGTAGAACTTTCAGCCCCGTTTATGAACGCTCCTATGTTTTCGACTATCTCGCAGGCCTTTTTCTTTGCTTCGACACTACCGAAGCTCTCCTCTCGGAGGTATTTCATCACCCAGAAGGGAAGTCCTGTTGTCACGAGTTTTTCGCGCATGTACTTTCGAGCCTGCTCCTCGCTGACCACATCAGCGTCCGTAAGGGCAAAAATACACTGAATATACTCTTTAAAATTCTGCCATGCCTTCGAACCACATGAAAGCGTATTGCCGATCATCTGCCCTTTGCAAATCTTCAAAATCATCGAAGCCATGGTCTGTTCGGTCAAAATATGGGTATTATTTGTCTCATCAATCCAGTAAAACTGTCCATTCACATAGAACCTCAACACCGCCCCAAGAATGCCTGCACAGGCCAAAGAGTTAAAATAACCGAAAGGCTCTTTCTGGAGGTCACTCCACATCTGGTCTAGATGAACCCGCGTACCTTTGGAAAGCGTATCGTTAATATAACGGGACAGCTGGGAAACAGTTCGAGCTACGACATTGCTCCCTTCGTATCTCACAAGCTCATCTATAGATGCTGCTTCATAGACCTTAGCCGTTTGTAAGGGTTGGAGAATATTGTTTAATTGTGAACTGGTAGCTTTGCCGGAAATTCCGCTCAAGGCCGCACTTTCAGTAGCTCCCTTAAAAGCGGTTGAGGTACTAACGATACGCTCAGGTGCGGCCGAAAAAATGCGGAATATGACACCATCTTTCAGCTGTCGTGAAAGATCATCTTTTCCCCATGCAGAGAAGACCCTATCTTTATAAAAAGCGGTAATTTTATTGCTTACAGCAGACTGTACCCACGCGAGCAGCATTTGCTCCGCTTCATTTTCATATTTGTCCGCGCTCCCCTTTTTCCCCTCTTCGGCAGCCAGCTCTTTATGCGTTATTTTTTCATGCCACCGGTTCAGAAAATCATCGGTCAGCGGCTCTTTTAAAACGCATGTAACAAGATGATTGGTTTCATCTTCTGCAGCCATGCTTTTTAGCTTGTCGTGAAGAGTTTGATATTCGCTGGATTCTTTCAGAACAATCACAAGAACTCCGACAGCATATGGTGATTTTTTTAACTCATCCAGCAAATCCGCATGACGACGATTGATAGAGTTCGTCTCCGAAGAGCAGGCGCAGACGGTAACTCTTCTGCTTGTTGCGTCATCGTCAGCCCAAATACGTCCTTCTAGGGCATCTGCAATTTCACCCTTCTTTTTGAAAAGTTCATACCGTGTATATTTCCTTTGAATCTGCTCCAATCGGATGGAGAAAACATCGGCATTTCCACTGTATGGTAGTTCCAGGCGCACGTCTCCGCTGGAGCTTTTGTCGAGACGAAGCAACCCGTTCTCCTGAAAGAGTTCGAGATATTTGTCCAAATCTTCTTTCGTAAGCTGACCGCTAAAACAGAGATACAGGCATTTTTGGGTAGGTGAAACCCTGCCGTTGTTCAACCTGCTGTAAAGATGCGTTGTCCTGGTGGTGGACATGACTGCTATCAAGAGCATAATCGCTTTAAAAACATGTTGGCCTGTCTCATTTCCCGCATAATCTCTCTTCTCTATATAGTGCTGATAACACTTTCGGGCATCCGAACTGAGGTCTTTCACGTCACTATCCCGTGTAAAGAAATAGTCCCAGAGGAAATCGGGAGTCAACCATCTCCAATCATCCGGGCCATATTTATTGATAAAGTGGATGAACCCCACGTTTTCGTCCGCCTCGCTGAGATCTTTCATGAATCGAAAAAGTGTTCTCTGTGAAGCCCCGAAATTCTGCGCCACTATAGCAAGCATTGAAAGCGTCATTGGATGCAACGGGCATAACTGGGAAAGCCGGTCTTGTTTCCTTTCCATCTCCAAATTATCGAATTCATGAACATCGTTTTTTAAGCTTTGCATCAGTTTTGCCTTGATTTCTTTCCACTGTTCCTCCATTCCGGGACGAATCCAGATGGAATTGCCTATAAGATCGTAAGCTGCACTTTCACTGATATGAAACTCAAGTTCGTGATAACGGTGCATTATACGCTGATACGTTTGCTCTCCCATATTCTCTACCCAGCCCGGATCACGGTGCACTATCAGACACATATAAAACGGCTGTTGTTTGCAGTACTCGGATAAACGCTGCAAGACGTTGTCATCTCCGCAGTCTCGAAGAAAACCTGTAAACTCGTCCCAAATGAAAACAATTCCGGTATCCGTTAGTTTGTTCCCGGCGATTATGTCCTTTAGCCATTCCTGGAACTGATCCACGCTGTTGAAGAGCCCCCAGCCCTTCTCCTTGATGATCATAGCCACTCTGTCGGTTGCTTTTAAATCGTTCCCCATGATCTCTGATTTAAGCTCTTCGAGAGAGCCGAATTCCTCAAAGAGACCGAATTCCTGGTCATGGAAAACATGCTCCCAGTTGATAGACCGGTCATTCAACTTGTCCTTCACTGAACGGACCAGGGAACTGCTCCCGTAATAAACCTTCTCCCCAAACTTCTGGCGCAGTTTTTCGCAAATAGCGGCCTCCATCTCCATCATAAGATGAACGCCGTTTTTTATGCCCGTGCATCCACTCTTCCAGACAACAAGAAACTCTCCTCTTTCTCGTATGGAGACAAACTTGTTACGGTAAGGCAAAAGAATTTCTTTTGAAAGAAAGGGCTTAATATCTTCTATAGGGTCTTCAAAGAGGTGTTTGAGCACTATAGCCGCATAGCTTTTTCCGGTACCGTAGGCACCGTGAATCCAGAACGATCGCCGGGCATCCTTCGTCTCTTCTTTAATCGACTGGCAAATCTTGTCCAAAGCGATCTTCATATCCTCATGGACAATATATTCCTGCCAAAGATTTGGATTGCGTTCCTCGGCATCCAGATCGACAACTGATTCATAGTAAGGACTCAGTTCAATGTACGAACTGTACTTCGGCATCTCCATACACCTCTATTCGATAGCGAGATCTATGATATCCAGCGATGATACCTCCGTGGACAGCCTTACGTTGTCAAGGTCTGCCACAAATGAAACCCGGATAAACTTCTCGAAATGAAGAGCCAATTCCTGCAAGATTTCTTTGAAAGCAGCGGGGTTTATAGCGAATATGGAAACGGGATCCATTCCTGCGCTTTCATCGCTTGACCTGGCCTGCTCGAGCTGGGCCAGGGAAAAAGCATGCCGACCGGTCTTTTCGGCCCAAAGATACAGGGCGTACAGAACAGCAAGAGCATCCGGCGTTTCCCACCCCTGCTTAATGAACTTGTAACTGTTTCCGATAGCAATGGGAATACCCTGCTTGAGAACGCTGCCTACCGGGCTGTGGCGCAGGGTTTCCAGCAGAGAGGTGATTGCGTTGTCCCGCGTCGAATGTGAATAGTCGTCCCCGAGCATAGATACCAAGTCACCTTTTTCATAGGTCTCTCCTGCAGGGACCTTGAGCATGTACCACCGAATAATCGTTGAAGCATAGGCCAGATTCGACCAAATCACGGCCCACGTCAGCGGGTTGTAAGCTCCTAAAGTTTTGAGTCTCTCGAAAAGAGGCGTAGGGTTTCCGGATTTCTCTCCCTTATTTGCTGGAGTAATCAATCCGCTTTCTTTTAGCCAGACTTTTAGTGCGTCGTATTGTCGATTCCCAAGGTGTCCCGTCGAAAAACAGTCGCTTCCAAGTTCGAAGTAGTGCTCCAGCCAGATTCTTCGAAACCCAAATGTCTGATATCGGTTCATTCCTTTCAAATTCATCCCGTTGCCCCCCAATGTCGTCGAAAGGGATTTCGCCACAAGACACCCTTTCCCTCCGGTGAATACAATGCAATTCCCGCAGTGTACGCACCGATCCTCCCGAACGAAGATACGGCCGCTATCTAAAATGGTGAATGCCCCTGTAGGGCACTGCACGACGCAAGCCTTGCAGCCGATGCAGTATGCAACCTTGTTCGCAACACCTCTTAAATAGCTTAGAATGTAACGATCCATTTGCTTGTACGGAGCATATTTCACGGTAAACGCATCGGAATTATCTACCGTGAAAGAAAATTCCCTTCGCTGAATTAACTGAACACCTCTGTTACCAGAGACCTCAATTATTGGACCTAAAAGAGGAGCAACATCAAACCAATTTTGTTTTGGAGAGGTAGTGAATTGAAATATCAAATTGTCATTTATAATATTTTCTAATACCCTATTGCCCCCATTGGGTAAATTACGTCCACCCATACGAGTTCGCCAACCATTAGATTCAATATATAATTGCCTTCTATTGGCATTAACACCTTGATTCTCAGCATATCGCTCTACTTTCCCCAATAGCGTTTTAACTTCATTGTGAAATAAGGAATTACTAAGGCTATCACGCCATTTTGAGGACAATGGGCAAACAGTACACCCTACTCGATTAAATCCCAAATAATAAAGATGATTTAATAAGATATTGTTTTTCAATAAATATACAAAGGCTTCGGCCGAATTCCACTTTAAAATTGGACTGCAATTCACTTGGCTAATATTCTTCGCCCCAACGCTGACATCACCGTATTGTGACCGCGCCGCACTTTCTTCCGCACGCACACCGTCAAAGACAACGGCCTTCACATTGTAGTCTCCTGTTATCTCACGAAGTTTCAGAAGCGTGGGCACCGACTTATGAACTGCACAACACCAACGCATGCGCCTTCCAGGAGGCCCGAACTCGTCCCATGTCCTTTCGGGCGTCATATGTGATGCCGCCTCGTAAAACCTTAGATTGCTCCAATGTTTCTTTGCCCTCTCAATTGCATCTATGGTACCTTGTAGTTCCATTCCGGTATTACTGAAAATAACCTGAAAACAGTCGGGAGGGAGAGCCTTGTCCACCAAATCCAGAACTAAAAGTGAATCCTTCCCCCCGCTGAAAGCCACCACAAAGGAATATCCTTGACCGCTGAACTCTTCATATTGTCTGCGTATAAAAAAAACGGCTTTTTGTTCCAGGCCCTTAATGAGCCCCTCGTTTACACTCCATAGAAGGTCCAAATCTATCGCCTTCAAGCAAAGATCCTTTTTAAAAACTTCAATTCGCGGCTTGGTGTAGAACCCCCCGCCTTTTGCCTCAGCGACACATTCTCCATTCAGGATATATCGCCTGATTCCTTCCGCCCACAAAAGAGGGGCGGTTGTATCAGGATAGTTCCAGTATTCTTGCATACCGAAGAAATCAAGCTCTTCTTTGAAAACTGGCCGAATTTCTTTCTCAAGTTTACTCGTTACAGATAATTTAAAAATTCCATACTGACTGGTCCATTCATAGCCGTACATAAAACAACCCCTATCCAAGCGTTTTAAGAATCTGTTCGCACTGAGAGCGGGAACGCCACGGACGATACTGATGCAACACCTGATGGCAGTTCGGACAAACCGTTATAAAATCTTTTCCCGAGAAACGCATTTCAGGTCTCATGTCTTGCGGTAGGACGAGAAGATGAGGATCAAGGAACCGAGCAGTTTCCCTGAGGTGAAAAGCTGTTTGTGGATTCAAACCACATATCGAACAGCTATTGCAAGTTTTGGAAAAGCGAAAACCATGACGATTCTCTAAGAAGCTATGTAAATTGAATAGAATAACCCCCTCAGGAAACTCAACGGTCGAGGGGAAATAAGAAAAACCTATAGATTTAACGAAATCAGAATTTCTTTTAATAGATTGAGCAATTTCTGAGATTAATATTTTATTCTTGCCAATCTCATTATATACCGTATAGAATATTTCGCCTACATGAATTGGTTTCTTCTTTTTCTGCAACCCCCATTCAAAAGTAAGAAGTTGTCTCCGTACACCTGAAGGATTCCTAAAGGTCTCATCCCGCTCAGAAAGCGGAATGAGAGGAAGACTATTCAGTAGTTTGCTCAACTCGATAATCGCTTCATTCTCCACGGAAAAGTTCTTTGTATCCATGGAAAAAAGGACGTCCAATCCCAAAATGACTTCGTCTCGCGTCCAAGGAGGGTTCATTGTTTATACTCCTGCGTTCAGGAGGACTGTTCTCATGTCCTTGGACCAGGCAAATCGGAAATCGTCCAGTGCCTTGTGCATGCTGCCGACAAGTTCGTTTCCCTCCAACACCCCGTTTTGCTTCAAGAATTGGCGCAAATCTTCAGCACTGACACGTTTGCGGGGCTCCCGTCGTTCTTGAAGCAAAGCTGAAACAACATCGGCAAAGGTCGCTATTTCGGATTGCAAAGGAACGAGTGCGGCGTGCAGAGTATCTGTTCTCTGTCCAGAAAGGGCGGGTATAGAACGATATCCGATATCCTGATGGAATCGGAGAACCTCTTGGAGCAAAAGCGCAGTCCATTCAAGGCGAAATGGCAGTTCAGGAAGGCTCGAGTACCATTCCTTCCTAATGTCGCGAAGAATGATAAACTTGTTGCCATCGAAAATCCTTGAAAGGCACCCGGAAATATGCTTTATCCACTGTTCATTTATTTGTAGGAACTCGTCAAGCAAGTAATGATTTCTATCATACTGTAAAAAAGTGCCTTCTCTCCCGATACCCATTACAGTTTGCTTAAAATTCGGTACATTGAAGCCAAGGCGCTTTAAAAACTCGTCGCACTCTTCACCGGAAACGATATTTTTCGCCATACGAGCGAAATGGATTGCAAGGCCTTTCATTGTCTTCGGATAACTCGGTTCTTTATACCAGATATGGGTCCCATTGGAAAAGACAAAAGAATGGCCACGATATTGCTCTTTTGAAAAAAAATGCTTTGCCAGCAAGTATACAGATACTATGTCATCAAAGCCGTTATCGTTCAAGGGAATCATTAACTCCACTCGAACTGCATTGTATAAGAGACGCGCTGAAACATATCCGTCGAAACGCTCGAAAAGCCGCTCAAGAATTCGGTGCAACCCGTCTGCAATCTTGTCCGCGTCTACAATTGCAGAACGATGGACATACTTCTCTCTTCCAATCTCTACGATTAGAATTTCAGAAGCGATTAATTCCGATGCGACCGCCCGTGTGCATTGCAGATTAGAACAAATTTCTTGCAGAGAAGCCCCCTGAACACCATAGCCCTTAATAAAATCCAAAATATGTTCCGAAAGGTGATATGATGCAGTTGTATCGTTCAAGATATCATCCCGATTCCTTGAAAGAGAAACCTCCGAATTGGATGAACATGTACGCATCCCCAACGAAAACTTTGGGCGCACGTAGATTTGCACTTCCTGGATGGGAATGCCTGTATGAAGACAAATGCTCTGCGCGCTGCGGACAACATTACGGACATCGGGATCAGCGTTCACGAAGAAACCATCAGCAAATTCCTTTGAAAAACGGAAAGCGTTTTTGTTTCGGGAAATTAAGGGGCACTCTCCTCGAACAATAGGAGTGTCAGCAAGTTTTCCGATACGTTCCGGGCTTTTTTGGATTGCTGCACTGCATACACAAAGCAGGACATCAGACCAAGATTCGACCGGGAAAGACCTGTTGCTTACCACAGAGCGGACAGGGGCAACCTCACTCAAAATCTCTTCGGAGGCGAGATCCATCACCACAAGACCAGCATTTTTCTGTACGAACGCATCTTTTGGGGCCAAGATAAACTGCACTTCTTTTGAAGAAGGTTCGTTTGGGAAACGCTTTTTAATGCTGTTTAAAATTTCTAGGCGCTCTTTCAAAGGGTAGATATTTTTTCTATTCATGTATTGCAAGATGGAAATATTCCTTATTTGTTCCAGAGTCGTAATTCCATCTATTTTAAAAGCATCGAGAAGGGGACGGTATTTATCTTCCTGCAGCAGAGTCTCTAGAGACTGAGACACCATTTTCTCCCTGCATTCCGCTGTTGAAAGAGAATCTGCTGAAAGAGTTCCCCTTTTAGCACTATCATACCTCGATTCAAGTTCGCTTCCTTCCTCCGAGCAAAACTTTTCATACAGCCGTAAAGCATCAATAATCGCAAACTGCTCTAAAGTGGGCATTGACCTGAATTCGGGGGATGAGATCACTTCTCTAACTTTATTTTTCATCAAAGAAGGCGACAGATGGATAAAATCAAATTCAATCTTCATAAAACGAGGAATTGAATAGAGATGCTTCATCACTTGGTTAGGATCGGACAGTTTTTTACTGAAAAGCCATTTTTTAAAGCGTGATTCATTAGTATTTGCTGAAACGCCAAGTGACATAAGATCCACCTCATTATTCAGAGAAATACAAATTAGATCAAAGACGTGAACATACCACCATCACATAAAAGATGTTTCAAATTAGTACACTCGGACCCTTTGAATAAGAAAAAGAAGAATCGAGAGCATCTCTTTTATAGTATTGAAAACTCGACCTGCATATTTTTAATAAACCTAAAAATCTCCATTTATCAGCCTGCATAGATAGATTCCATAAATATTTTCATCTTTCTATACTGCTCTAACCCTATTTGTTGAAGATAATTTACTGCTGTTTTTCAGTAGAAGCAACCTATCCTTATTTTTTACAGCTTTTCTCTGGGATTACTAGCTCTGTTTTATAAAAAACGAGCGGTTTCCGTTTTTTCGACCCATACTCAAATATCCTATGATTTCCAGATCAGCAGCATACACTTCTGATTTTTGAGAGAAGAAAAATGGTGTTTCACCTTGCCCCTTCCTTGATCGATCTCCTTGAGTCCGCACATTTCCATGGAGCATAAGCCAGCCAAGCAACATGACTACAAAAAACAGGATTATGAGAGTGACACGTTTCAGAATTTTCACATTCGCTTTCTTTCTTGTTTCATCGTCCCGAGCAGTTTCGTCTCCGTTTCCTTCAGAGAAAACATGGTCTGGAGGCGTGGAAACCAACTGGACCCTTTCATCAGAATCTTCTCCACCAGGTCTGAATGCCGGGCGATCATGCTGGGCATGCTCTTGAAAGCTGTTGCTGTCATCCTTATTTTCATCCATTTTCTCTTGCAATCCAGTCTCTGGTGCCGGCCTTTTCGATTCTGCGGCATAATAAAAATGAGCTTCTTCATCGGCAATATTATGCTTTTCTCCTAAAGTCACTTCTATTTCCTTATGTTGACTGCCATAAGGCATGGGAACTATCTCATCGTATTTCTCCTCATCAGAAAAATGTTGATAAGGGTTAACATCGCTTCCAGAAACTGGATAGCCTGCTTTTTTGTTTTCAAAACTTGCTTTGGGCATATCTTGATAATATTCCTCGGTAAAAGAAATTGGGGAGTTCTCTGGATTTTTTTTCTCTTCAGGTCTTCTTAGTATTGGAGTCATCTGAATCATCTTGATGTTTTGGAAAAACTCCACTCCCGCTCCGGCGGCTTTTTCGGCCAGCGCCCTGGCCTGGCCGACCCTGATGGCCCGGAATCTTTCAACTCCCGTTCCGGCGGGGATGAGGTGACCGATGATCACGTTCTCCTTCAGGCCCTCGAGGGGATCGATTTCCCCCTTGACCGCCGCCCCGGCCAGGACCTGGGCCGTCTGCTGGAAGGACGCCGCGCTGAGGAAGCTGTCCGTGGCGAGGGCCGCCTTGGTGATGCCGTGAACAAAGGGCTTCACCTTCGGCCCCTCCCGGAGTTTCCGGACGAAGGTCACCCGCTGGATGATCTTCTTTTCGTCCTTCCGGGGAGCGCCAATGGGACGGACCACCACTTCCAGGAGATCCGGACAGTCGGCGAGGGCGTCGATCACGGCCTGGTTCACTTCGGTGCCGGCTTCAGCCAGGACATGTCCTTTCCTGTCGGTCACTGATTCGAGCAATACCTTGCCGTAGATCTTGGCCGACAGGAGATCCCTGAGAAAACGGTCTCTCGAGAAAATGGAGCCGTCTATCTCTATGGCGGAAACGGAACCGTCGAGAATTCCTTTAATGATGGAAGCATCCACCAGCTGCGGAATGTCCGCAATGGCATCCCCGTCCCGGTCGATGGCCTGGGTCAGGGGCTTGCCCCACTTGTCCTTGAGGCTCTCCTCGAGCTTGTCGGGTATGTTGACCCGCTCCACCGTATGCCACAGGACGATGGACGGGACATTGAGCTCCCTGCACCGGGCGGCGTCCTTCGCCGTGAAGACCCTGTCGGCCTTCGCGATGAGTTCGTCGTCCACGATGATGTTTTCAGCGAGATAAACGCCGTCGGCGAGCTTTTCAAGAATCTCGCCGTCACGGACGAGCAGGGGCGTCGGGTCGTCGGCGGTGATGATGCCGAGCTGCCCGAGGGTCAGGTGGGTCCCGGCGGAAATTTCCTTGCCGTCGGAGGAGGTGAAGGGAGTGATGAGGTCCATGCCCTCCATCTGCTTCCTGAAAGCGGCCTCGCCCACGATGAGGGTGACGGGAACGCCTTCCTCGTCGTCCACCACCACGGAGGAGATCATCATGCCGGGCCTGAGTATGGTCCGGATGGCTTCCTCGTCCAGGGGGACACCGATATACCTGGTCACCGCTTCGTTGAGCTTCTGGGAAGCCACGTCCCGGAGGATCCGGCCCGAGAAGATCCGGACCGCTTCGGTGATGTTGTCCTCGTTTTCCTTTACTATCTGGGCCATCTCGGCGTCGATGTCGTCGGTCCACACGAGGTCGCCGGCCACGAAGGAGGTGTCTCCCTCCTCGGTGATCTTGACCCGGTTCACCGGCGCCACTTTCCGCAGGATGACCTCGATGTGCTTGTTGTTGATGGACACGCCCTGGGATCGGTAGACTTCCTGGATCTCGTCCACGAGGGCCCGCTGAACGGCCTCGATCCCCTCCACCTCGAGCATCTGCTGGGGGTCCACGTTGCCCTCGGTGATCTTGTCGCTCTTCCTGACCTCATCCCCTTCCTTGATCAGAAGGTTCTGGCTGATGGGGATGTTGTAGGTAGTCTTTTCCTCGCTCTCGCCGTTTCCGGAGGTGATGATGACCTTCCGCTTGCCTTCCATGACCCGGACTTCGGAAACCCTGCCGTCCACGCCGGCGAGGTAGGCCACTTTCTTTGGACGGCGGACTTCAAAGAGCTGCTCGATCCGGGGAAGACCCTGGGTGATGTCCTCACCGGTAAGACGGACACCGCCCGTATGGAAGGTCCGCATGGTGAGCTGGGTTCCCGGCTCGCCGATGGACTGGGCGGCAACGACGCCCACCGCCTCGCCCATGGGGACTTCCTTCCTGGTGGCCAGGTCCATGCCGTAGCACACCTGGCACACGCCGTGCCGGAGGCCGCAGGTCAGGGGGCTCCGGACCCACACGGATTCGATTCCCGCCTTTTCTATCTTTTCCGCCGTCTCGACGGAGATGCATTCACCCTTCGACGCTATCACGGTGCCGGTCGCGGGGTCGGCGATGTCGTCCAGGGCGGTGCGGCCGTAGATCCTCTCCGAAAGGGGGATCATGACCTTCCCGTCCTGCTTCAGGGGCTCGATGCAGATGCCGTGGTCCGTGCCGCAGTCATGGTCCGTGATGATGAGATCCTGGGCCACGTCCACGAGCCGCCTGGTGAGGTATCCCGACTTGGCCGTCCGGAGGGCGGTATCGGCAATTACCCTCCTGGTAGTAGCAGCTACAATAAAGTACTCAAACATGTTCATCCCCTCGCGGAAGTTCGCCGTGATGGGATAGTCGATGATCCGTCCCGACGGGTCGGACATGAGGCCCCGGATGCCGGCCATCTGGCCCATCTGGCTCCGGCTTCCCCTGGCGCCGCTGTCGCTCATCATGCGGATGGGGTTGACCCGATCCATGTGGTCCACGATGCTGTCGGCTATGGACCTTGATTTCTCCGACCAGAGGCTTTCCTTCTGGAAAAGATATTCGTCCTGGGTGAGGATGCTCATGTTGTACTCGGACTTGAGCTCCTCATCCTCTTCCATGGCCTGCCTCGTGAGTTCCATCTTCTCCGGCGGGATGATGATGGACTGCACGCCGAAGCTGATGCCGCTCCGGGTGGCCCACCGGTAGCCCAGCATCTTGATGTCGTCGAGCATCTTCACCATGGCCACCCGGTTCACCATGTCGTAGGCCCGGTCGAGGATGGCGCCGAGGTCCTTCTTTCCGAGCTGTCGGTTGACGAACCGCAGTCCCTCGGGAAGGATGCTGTTGAAGATGACCCGGCCGGGGGAGGTGATGATCCAGTTCCCTTCCCCTCCCCACTCGGGGCTGTTTTTCAGCTTGACCCGGCCGTCCACCTTCACCGCGCCGTGGTTGAACGCCACGAGCACGTCGTCAAGGTCGGTGAAATGGGGCAATTCTTCCCCTGCCGTTTCGTCCTTCATGTCCGTCAGGTAGTAGATGCCCAGGACGATGTCCTGGGTGGGCGTCATGACGGGGCGGCCGCTCGCCGGGGAGAGCAGGTTGTTCGCCGAGAGCATGAGCAGCCTCGCCTCCGCCTGGGCCTCGATGGACAGGGGCACATGAACGGCCATCTGGTCTCCGTCGAAGTCGGCGTTGAAGGCGGTGCATACCATGGGGTGCAGGCGGATGGCCTTGCCCTCCATGAGCACGGGTTCGAAGGCCTGGATGCCGAGCCTGTGGAGCGTGGGGGCCCGGTTCAGCATGACGGGGTGGTCCTTGATGATCTCTTCGAGGATGCCCCAGATCTCTTCCCGGCCACGCTCGATGATACGCTTGGCGCTCTTCACGTTGGGGGCGAGGCCCCGCTCCACGAGCTGGCGGATGACGAAGGGCTTGAAAAGCTCGAGGGCCATCTGCTTCGGCAGGCCGCACTGGTAGATCTTGAGCTGGGGGCCGATGACGATGACCGAGCGGCCGGAATAGTCGACCCGCTTTCCGAGGGGGTTCTGCCGGAAGCGCCCCTTCTTGCCCCGGAGCAGGTCGGTGAGGCTCTTGAGGGGCCGGTTTCCGGCGCCCAGCACGGCCTTGCCCATGCGGCCGTTGTCGATGAGGGCGTCAACGGCTTCCTGGAGCATGCGCTTTTCGTTGCGGATGATGATCTCCGGAGCCTTGAGATCCTGAAAAATCATAAGCCGATTGTTCCGGTTGATGACCCTCCGGTACAGGTCGTTGAAGTCCGACGTGGCGAACCGGCCGCCATCGAGCTGCACCATGGGGCGCAGGTCGGGCGGGATGACCGGCAGCACTTCGAGGATCATGGACTTGGCCGCGGATTTGCTCTTCCGGAAGTCCTCCGCCACCTGGAGGCGCTTGATGAGCTTCCGTTTCTTCTGGCCGGTGCTTTCGGAGACTTCTTCCCGGAGGGCCGCGCCGAGCTGGTCGAGATCGATCTGCTCCAGCAGGGCCTGGACGCCCTCGGCTCCGATGCCCGCCCGGAATTTCTTGTCGTAGGCGGCGCAGAGGTCATACTCCCTCTCGAGGATGATGTCGGCGGGAGCGTAGGGGGAGATGCCCTCCTCGATGACAACGTAGCAGGGGTCCTCCACGGTGATGACTTCCTGCTGGGCGGTGAACCTCCCGGGGAATTTCTGGCTGTAGAGCCGGAACTCGCTCTCGGAGAGGACGTCGCCCTTTGCAAAGGGAAGGTGGACGGCGGCGATGACCACGAAGGCCTCCTGGTTTCCGGCCATGGCCCGTTCGATTTCAAAGGTGTCGCCGTGGCGCTTCCGGTGACGCTCAACTTCAGACGCTGATACCACGGCACCTACAGCGCAGGAAGGGTCATCGGGAATGGTGACGAAGGTGAAGGCGGTCTCCACCTTGAAGCTCTCGTCGCCGTACTCCGTCTTGAACCGGGAGACCTGCCCCGCGGAGAGAAGGTCGTCCTCGTTCACGGGGACGTCGTCCACGGTGACGATGCGGAAGGCTTCCTCGGCCTTGAACTTGGGATCGTAGTGGCTGTGGATGCGGACCTCGCTCTCGGAGAGCACGTCGTTCTTCCGGGCAAGGTCGATCCGCCGTCCCTCAATGACCACCTTGTAGGCGGCCTCCCGCCGGCGGGTGGGGGCGAAGTAGACCACATTCACCAGGTCCTTGATGGTGCAGCCCAGCAGCAGGCTGAGCCTGCTCGGGATGCCCTGGAGGTACCAGACGTGCACCACCGGCGCGGCAAGCTCGATATGGCCCATGCGCTCCCGGCGGACCCGGTTGTCGGTGACTTCCACGCCGCAGCGGTCGCAGATGATCCCCTTGAACTTGGGGCTGCTGCGCTTGTATTTTCCGCAGGCGCACTCATAGCTCTTGATGGGGCCGAAGATGCGCTCGCAGAAGAGTCCGTCCTTTTCAGGCCGGAGGGTCCGGTAATTGATGGTCTCGGGCTTCTTCACCTCTCCGCTGGAGAGTTCCCGTATTCTTTCCGGGCTTGCGAGCTTGACCCGCACCCCGAGTATTTCCCTTCGGGCCAACGGTCTTCATCCCCTATTTTTGTAGGTTCAACATACTCAACAAGAGCTCCTCCAAATTCCACATCTTCGCTTTAAAAATAAGGACTCAAATTTTCGGAGAGTATTCAAGCTATTGCATTGGATCGCTCGAGCAATATCACGAGCGGGATTCGATGGTTACCGTACAACGAGAATGTTCTGTCGGTCATTAACCCTCCGAAAAATAATGTATGCATTTTGTATTTGTGGCACTCATTGGATTGTGTAAGAAAAGAATCCTCGCTATTGCAGGATTCTTATGAATTGAATGGACTCTCGGCTCTCACATAAGTAAGTATACCTTAATTCTCGAAATTTTAGGAGTGTTGGTCTTCTGAATAATTCTAAATTCACCCTAAACAGAGTCTTCATTCCTTTAAAGACAGGTCAGGACAAATCAATCGACAAACTTCCCAGCGGTTCTTTTTGCGTCCACGGAGTCTTTTTCAGCATCTGAATTAATCTGAACACTATACGAAAAATCGGTCTTGCTTCTTGAACGTTGGTGTTCCGTAATGTAGAATAAAACCGTTGCGGGGGGCGGATGTGGTGTTACAAAGTGGTGTTACAAAACGGCACAACGGGTTTTTGAAGAATGCAGTGTTTGCAACGACTTATAAAAAGAGAGGAAAATGGTAATGAATCCCTCCTTCTCCGCCATTTATTTCGCCTTTATAATGGATCAAACGGAGGAAAAGTGACTAAACACTTTTCCTCCGTTTGTTTTTGAGCAGCGTATACCGGGAATAGGTGCTGCGGTACAGTCAACCCTGTCCTTTCGGTTGTTTCTTTCCCTGCTTTTCGATATCCTGTACACGGTATTTCCGGCAAATTTTTCCGGGAGGTTGATCTCATGCCAAAAAAGGACCATGCAAATCGCGCAATTGTTTTCTCTGCGTTTTTTCTTCTCTGCCTTTCGGCTGTGTCCGCATGGGCTTCCGTTTCCCAGGGGCTCGCCGAGCGGCTTGACCTTTTCCGTGACCGGAACTGGGTGTACAACAACGTAGGCAAGCCGGATTCCGTTGACTGGAATACGACCTTCAAGGCAGAGCTTGAAATGTACAGAATCTCAGGTTCATCGTATTTTGACTGGTATTTTGTGTCATATGGCCTTGACGGAACAATCGATGTTTTGGGGCAAATTTACAAGAAGGGGTACATGTCGGGATATGAGGTCTGTGACGAGCTTGAATCCCGGGGAGGTTTCCCCGCCGGCACGACAGGGCTTGGGAAGATATTCAGGATACAGCACACACGAACGGGAAAATCCATCCGGGTTGCCGTACAGGACAATAAAAAGCTCGGACAAACGGTGGTGTACATGCTGACGCAGGATGCCTGGGAGAGGGTCAACTGATCAATGTAATCATGAACTCCCTGTTTTCCGGCAGGAGTTCATCACAGGTTCCGCCCAGGGAAACGCACATCTCCGCGAGCATGGGAAAAATGCCGAAATCCTTTGTGGGCCGGGGTAATCGTCTTTATTGATGAACACCCTTTCCCCGGAACTCAAATGTTGTATTATTACCCGTAGGAAAGTTTATTCCGGTCCCTGCGGAGACGGTGCGGTTTCGGGAGCAAGGCGACGGGTTTCATTCTGAAAGGAGTGCGTTTTATGCGTAAGGTTGTGCTGTGCGTTCTTCTTGGTGCCCTTTTCTTCATTCCGGCCTTCTTCTCCGGCTGCGCGGCAGCGGCGCCGGAAGTGACTCTCCGCTTTGCAGGGCAGTTTCCTGAGGGGCATACCGCTACCACCCTCATGCGGCAGGTAGCGGAGGAAGTGCTGGCAAAAACGGGGGGACGCGTGGAGATCCGGGTCTTTCCCGACAACGAGCTTGGGGATTATACCCTGGTGTACGAGGAACTGATCCGCGGGTCCATCGATATGGCCGCGATTACGGTGCCGAGCCAGTTTGACCCGAGGCTGGAGATCGCCTACATCAACTGTATCGTCCGGACCTTTGACGGGGCAAGGAGGCTTTTTGCCCCTGACGGATGGCTTTTTCACAAGATGGACGAGCTTCATACCCGCCTTGGGGTGAAGCTTCTCGGATTTCAGATGGAAGGGTTCATCGGCATCGGCAGCACGAAGCCGGTGAATGAACCCCTGAATCCGGAGGTCAAGAAAGGTATTTTGCTGCGCATCCCGAACATGGAGGTTTTCAAGCTCGGTGCGGAGGCCATGGGCTACCGGACGATCACCATCCCCTGGGACGAGGTTCGGGGATCCCTCCAGAACGGTTTTGCCGAGGGGGTCAACGGCATGACGCCCACGGCGGCGTACACCATGCTGAAAGGCGTGCTGAAATACTGGTACGATCTCCGGTATTCCATGGAGAATCTGAATTACATGATCAGCCTGAAGACGTGGGAAAATCTGAAGGAAGAAGACCGCGCGGTCATTGCCGAAGCCTGTTCGAAGATAACCGCCCTGAGCATTTATCTGGCTGAAAAGGACCAGGAAAAGCACCTCGGCCTTCTGAGGGAGGCCGGCGTGGAAGTTCATACCTATTCCAGGGAAGAGCTGGCGCCTGTTTTCTCAAAGGTTTCGGCGACGTGGGAGCGGCTGGCCGATAAATTGTCGGCTGAGCTTATCGAAGAGTTTATCAGGGAATACGCCGAGAAGTGATTCCCGCTCCATGGAAGAAACAACAAGGGCGGAACCCGTTGCCGGGTTCCGCCCTTGTTGTTTCTTCGATTTCAGGGCCCCTAAATGACTATTTCCAGGGAGATTCCGGAAGGTCCATGTCCAGTTTTATGGTGAGGGAGTTGCCTCCGCTCTTCAGAGTTCCGCTGAGCTTTTCGTAGCCGAAGATTCCGCCCGCGTCCACTGCGACGTTGAAGACTTCCTTGTCCGAGCCGAGAACGCCCCCTGTTTCGATCCCGACGAAGGTGAAGCGGGATTCCACGTCCCAGGTGAATTCGTGCTTTTCGCCGAAAACGGGCCGGACCTCGTTGTCCACCGTTTTTGTCTCGAGCAGTACTGCGCCGTTCTTTTTCAGGAGAATCTTCATGTCGGGAGTGTCGAGAAGCGAATCGGCTGCGGTGAAGTCGCCGCCGACGAGGGTCAGGACGGCCTTGACCCCGTTGATCACGGCATCGAGGAACACGACAGCCTTTTCTGCTTCTGCAGCTTCTTCCGAATCCGGCCAGAGGGCGGCAAAAGCCTTCAGCGTTTCGGAGACCGCTGCCATGTCTTCTTTGTTTTTGGATGATTTGAGCCCTTCGAAGGCTGTTTTGCAGACAGAGAGGTGGGCCTGGCGAAGTTCCTGAAGTTTTGTGCCCTGGACTTCAGCCGCTTCCGCCACCGCACCGTCTCCGAATGCCCCGAGCCCGGCCTTTTCAAGCCTGGCGGTGAGGGTTTCGACAGAGGAGGCAAACAGCCCCCTTGCCCCTGCAAAGTCCTTCTTTTCCGCAAGGGCGGCAGCTTCTCCGGCGATTTTCTCCCATTCGGAAGTCACGAGCCTGGAAAATGTTTTTTCGAAACTTTGGGCCACTTCTTCCTTTCCGGCCGGGTAGTCCGTCCAGGAGAGGTCCAGGTCGGACAGCCTCGCCCCAAGGGCTTCAAGAGATTCGGCAGCCTCTATGCCTGCGGAGACGCCCGCGGCTTCGTTCTTTGCAATGGCGAGAATGCGGTCAGAGAGGGTCTTCTTTGCTGCGTCAGGCATTTCCGGATGCCGTGAAAGAGCGCCCCGGATGGCATCGCTGTCAGCGTTCCCGTCCCCGGCAAGGGTTTCGGCAAGGCGCATATACTGGTCTTCCAGAGCGGTTGAGAGGGTCTTGCGTGTGCTTTCAGGAAGATCTTCCCTCTTCAGAAGGGCCTGGAGTTTCCCAATCCCATCTTCGGGGGTCAGGGCGGAGGCCTCCTGAACCCATGCGGCTCCCCTGTCGGTCCACCTGGCGGAAATCATGTCCTTCCAGGCTGCGCTCCGGTCGGCGATGAGTTTTTTCAGCTCCTCCGATGTGTTGGGGTTGTCTGAAAGCTTTGCGGCAGAGGCAACGAAAGCCTCCGCTTCTTCGATGTCAGCGTCAGGTCCGGCCATGTCAGCCCAGAAGGAGAAGAGCTCGGCAGCCTTCTGCTCTCCTTCGGTCTTCCACTGTTCGGGAAGCTTTGGCAGAAAATCAAGCCAGCTCTCCAGGAGGCTGTAGGCTTCGCCCGCATTTCCGGCTGTATCTGCGGTGCTGCCTGCCGTTTTTCCGAGAAGGGCCTGTCCCGCTTCGAAGTACCACCGGAGGGACTGGATCCTGTCATAGTTGGCCTGGTTCACGGTCCGGAAGGGGGAATTTGCAAGGTACTTCTCCACTTTTCCCGATGCGTCCAGGTACTGCCCGGACTTCACATCAGGCATTTTGGCGGTGTCAAGGTCCCGGATCAGCGGCAGAAGGCTGTCGAACTGCGCCTGTTCGTGGGCTTTAAGAATGCTGCTCCGGAAGGCTTCCTTGTCCGCTCCCCCCCGCAGGGCCGAGGGAATGAGAGGGATGGGATCGGGAAAGACGTAGCTCTTCCCGAAAGAATCCACTATCTTGAGGGCATCCTCGTGTCTGGAAGCCGCCATGAGCTTCCGGGCCTCGCTTTTTGTGCCGCTCCACCTGTAGTGGCTCATGCCCCAGGTGGCCGCCGTTGATACGACGAGAAGGGCTGCTACCGCGAGGACGGCGGACCTGATCTTTTTGCGTTCGTGCTCCTGGCTGCTCATCATTTTGTAGAGTTCCTCCATTGGTTTTATGACATTCTGGGGCTCATATTCTTTCGGAAGGGTTTTCTGGTCCGGCCATTTGCCGATGGAAATTACCCTGAAAGCCTTGAGATCTCCGCCGCTGCCGGAAAGAAAGGCTGACAGGGCGGAAGACTTCTGCCGGTCTTTGCCCAGGACTTCTATCATTTTCTCTGTAAGCTGTTCGACGGAAACGTCGGGGACGGTGTCCCCCCTGGTGAACAGGAAGACTACCGGTATTTTCCGGCCGCCGCTCCACCGGGAAGAATGGTTTTCGAGAAGAAAGGAGAGGGCTTCCTGAAATGTCCCGTTTTCCCGGAGAATTCTCTCCGGATTTTTCATCAGGTCGTCGGCCGGGAGGAAAAAGAGCACGCCGTCCGCGGATTTCAATTCGGGAAGGAACTTGTGGTCCTGCCAGTCGCGCCTTTTTTTTGATCCGCCCTCCGGCACGTCGATAAAGCTGACGTCCATATCAAGGGGAATCACAGAATAGGCGATGAGATCCTTTTTTGCCTTCTCTTTCACCGGGACCTGCTGCTTGAAGAGTGTCCGGATGATCCGACCGACTTCCCCGGAAGCTTCCGGGGTGTTCAGAGATACGGGCTTGCCCTGACCGAGATTGGTGACGAGATTAAAATAAGAACTCAAAAAGACGGTTTTTCCGGCGCCGGATGCGCCCATGATCGCAATCCTGTACTTTTTTTTGGCCATCCCCTATTCCCTCCATACAGTTGTCTATGCAAAGTCCTATACCGACAGCATCCGCCATGACGCAGGGAACAACGGGGAAGAGTCGGAAGGATCCCTCTTCTTCCCCCAAAAAGAATACCATAGATTCGGGAATATCAGCAATTTTTCTGATACCATCGGTTCCCTCCTTTCCACTGAAAGCTTGTTGGCTGCATGAATTGATGCTATATTACAAAAGGTTTAAAAAGCGGAGACGGGAAGCATCATGGGAAATTTTTCGCTTCAAAATAAAGGAGGATCGGAAAATTGAAACGTACGCGTTGGCCTCTATCCTGGGCGGTCATTCTTCTTCTGTTTTTTCTCACGGTGCCTGCGGCGGCCTCCTATGACGCGACACTCCGGACGGCCAGGGAATTTTTGTGGAAGACAGTCACTTCCGGGGGCGTCAGTTGCGGTTCTGTGGCTGTCATGGACGGTGGGAAAATAATCTTTTCCGATGGTTTCGGTGCCGCCGACAGGGCGGAGGGGAGAAACGCCGACGGCAGGACCAGGTTCAACATCGGCTCGACGAGCAAAATGTTCGCCGCCGCCGCGATCCTCATTCTGGCGGATGAAAACTGGCTGAATCTCGACGACCCGGTTGTACGGCATCTGCCTGAATTTGTCATGAAGGATCCGCGGTACAGGGACATCACCATACGGATGCTTTTCAACCATTCATCCGGGCTTCCCGGTTCAACCTTCGTTTTCGGGTACAAGGCCGACGAAGACCCCCAGGCAATATTGATCGAAACTCTCAAAGAGAGCACCCTGAAGCACGATCCCGGCGCCATGGGCATCTACTGCAACGACGGGTTCACCCTGGCCGAGATGGTAGCGGAACGGGTTTCCGGAAAGCCGTTCCTCGATTTTTTAAAAGAGAAGGTTTTTGACCCCCTGGGCATGAAAGATACGGGTGCAAGCCTGGGGATTACCGGAGGAAGGCTTGCGGAATTCTACGGCGACGACGGAAAAAAATACCCCCGCGAAGTAATCACGGTCCTTGGCGCCGGAGGCCTGTCCTCTACCGTGGAGGATTTGTGCCGTTTCGCGGGCGCCTTTATCCCCGGCGGAAAATCTTTCCTTTCTCCCAAAATGCTGGAAGAGATACTCCGTCCCCAGCCGACACCCTTTGCGGCTTCACTGAAGGGACAGACCATCCTCGAAGCCTTCGGCTGGGATTATGCCCTTCTCCCCGATTATCAGGAACTGGGCTTCCAGATGGTGGGCAAAAGCGGAGGGACTACGTTCTATTCCACCAATCTCCAGATTCTTCCTTCCCGGGGTCTTGCGGCAGCTGTCATTTTCTCCGGCCACGGCCCCGCCCAGCAGGCGACTTCGAAAATTCTGGAGGCCCTTCTGAGGGACAAAAACCTCCCGGTGCCGGGCACACCGCGGGTCATGGCTCCTGGTAGGGCTGAACCGGTTCCCGCAGAACTTCTGGCCTTTGAAGGATATTACGTGGACGCTTCCAGGGCGGCGCTTTTCGCCTTCGAAGCGGAAAAGGGGCTGCTCAACATCAGGCCCCTTCCGGGACAGGCCTCAGGGGCCTCCCCCGCTCCCCTTGTCCTCGAATATAGCGGCGGGTATTTTCATGATTTTGAAAGAAAGGAGAAATACTATTTCACTGAGGCCGGAAATGAAATCTTCCTGGTTATGGCGGATCTTCCCCTGTACGGAACGGATATTCCCTCCTTCCAGAAGATCTCTGTCCCGGACAGGCCCAATCACCTTGCCGTCGATATGGACGGCACCGTCTGGCTGCTGCGAAACGCTTCCCCGTTTCTCCAGTCTCCGGATTTTTTGCTCGTCCGGTCATCCAGGATAGCCGAACTGCCGGGGTACATCGATTTCTTCGGAATCAAGAAAGTGGAATCCGCGGACTATGCGGCCATTGCGGCAACCGGGTTCCGGGACCAGTCATCCCTGCACCTGTTCAGGAAGGGGAATGAAATCAGGGCGAAGGTGCTGCAGTTTGTCTTCTCGAGGGAAGATACCGCACCGGCGGCCAGGTGTGAAAAAGTGGTCATAGGGGCGGAAGGGGAAAATGAATGGAGGCGGGTTGAACAGGGGGCAATTTTCTCTTTCACGAAGCCCGCCGATGGCAGGATTATCGTTATTGCAGAAAAAGAGGATCATCCCCTGCTTTTTGACAGCATCACCGACGGGGGGGAAATCTTTGTTCCGGAAGGAAGCTACCTGTTTTTTGCCGGCCGGTCCGGTGATGTTTTTGAAATCAGCTTCAGATAGGCGCCGAATCTTTTTCTGAATCAGGCCATTGTCCTATAAATGTGTAAGTGTTGCATTGAATGACGGTTTTCGTCACAAAAAAGCAGCGGCTTCCTGCCGGCAGGAAGCCGCCGTTTTTTCTGCTGGAACTCCAGGGGAGACTTATTTCTCGAGCTTTACGGCCGTCCCGTACCCGATCACTTCCGCCGCTCCGGAGGAAACGCTGGTCGTGGAGAGCCTGAACCCGAGCACCATATCCGCTCCGGTTTTCACCGCCTGTTCGGCAATTCGTTCCATCACCAGGGCTACAGACTGGTCGATCATGGCCCGGTACTGGTTCAGCTCGCCGCCGATGGTCCAGTTTTTCAGGTTGGAAGAGAGGTCCTGGACGATGGACTTCGAGAGGCAGCAGGACGCAGTCACGCAGCCAAGGTATTCGTATTGCCTTCCGGGAAGACTGTCCACGGTCAGCACCGGAACGTTGATTTTCGGCATTTTTCCTTCTCCTGTTCCTTTATCTCGATTCATGGTCATCTTCTCCTTCTGAAGAAAAAGAAGAACATGGCAAATACTGCAAGGATTCCCGCAAGAATGACCAGGAAACGGGGCAGGAATCCCAGGTTTTTGAAGGTGTCGTAGAAAAACTTGCCCAGAAGGGGAATTTTCCTGCACAACACGGCAAACTCGAGCCTGTCCTTTTCTTTCAGGTCCTCGAAAGCATATCCGTCGGCAAGGCATTCGACGCTCTGCCTGGCGAGGTTTTTCCCCACCGCCCCGGTGCCTTCCGTGGCGTATATGTCCCAGAGGGCGATTCCGGGCTTTCCGGCCTTGCGGAAAATATTGACGAGTTCGGCCCGGTCTTCCGGCGGAACAAGGACAGCCTCGTGGGCCTTGCCCGAGTTGACCGAGCGGAAGTCGGTGATCTGCAGCAGGTCGATGATTTCGTCCCGGGACCATGCGCTCCAGAATTCCGGGCCGTAGCTCTTCAGGAAAACAGCGGCTGCCGCAGGATAGAGTTCCATGCTTTCGGCGATGTGTGCGGCGGCTCTTCTGTTCCCCAGCAGGAAAATCGTCCTATTCATGTCAGGCTTCAGGACCTGCCATATTTTCCCGAAGAGCCCCTTCTGCCCCGCAACAGTTGCCAAAGCGTCAGGAGATATTCCCCGGACCGGTGCCCCCTCCAGCACAAGGGTCAGCAGGCCTGCGGCGGCATCCCTGTTGTCTGCGAGGTCGGGAAGAGTAAGGAGGTTTTCGTTGAGCAGGTGCCAGTCGATCTCTCCCCTGCCCCACTCCTCGGAAGAAAGGTAATTCTGCACACCGATCTTGCTGACCGCCTGCAGAAAATCCCGCCCGTAGGTTTTGTACAGTTCCGGAAGCTTCGGACCGAGACTTTTCGCGAGGAGCCGAAGTTCGCTCCGGTCCGGCGCTGAAACGAGCATGGATTCAAAAACCTGGACCTGACCCTGGGCCAGCAGCTGGCCGAAAACGTCCCAGAGGATGCTCATTTTCTGGAGCACCGGCTCGAATTCCGCCCCTTCGCTGATCTGCCCGGAAACGTACTCTCTGACCTCTTCGGAAAAGGACAGGATATGGGCACTCTGGATCATGGAGTCCGCTTCGGACCGGCAGATCCGTTCCCAGTTTTTCAGCAGCGACCCGATGTTCCGGTCCACTTCGTCCCGCATGGAAGGGCCTGCTCCGTTTTCACTCTTCCACCACAGCGTCTCCGCGCTGATTTCCGCCTTGTACTCCTCGAAGAAGGATTTTCGCATCTCCTCTTCAAGGCGGTCACGGGCTCCAGCCATGTCATACACTTCAAAGGCAAGAAGCGCCCATCCGATGACCGGCACCAGCTTCGCGAGCACCTTTCCAGCTATTTTTATGACGAGAAACTTCATTATCCTCGTTATGATCCTTCTTCCGAGAAGGACCAGCGCCACGCCCACAAGTCCCTTCAGGGGAACGGCCCCTTCGGAAAGGCCGTTCTTCCTTCCTGACGAGCCGTAGGACATGGCCGCCCTGTCGGTGTTCGGGATGGGAATTGTGTTGTAGACCGGAAGGCGCTGCCTGAGGATGCCGAGAAAGGGTTTCCGTATCCGTTCCATTGATTCCTTCAGGTGGATCTGTGCCTCTTCTTCCAGGCTTTTCAGTATCTCCCTCTGGAATTCCTCGCTGACGGAGGAAAGCCGGGGCTGGAGATCGGCGAAGAATAGCTCCACGAGTTTCCTGAGATCGTCATGGCTGCCCGCTCCCGCCTTAGTCTGCTTCCACCAGACGCTGAACGTCCCTTCCTCCTGGGGAAGCCTGGTTTCTTCCAGAGCCTTCTCCACGTTCCTGTAATTCGCCTCGACAATCTTCGTCAGCCTGTTGTTGGCCCACTGGTCGAGGGCGTTCTTGATCCGGGAACGTTCATCGTCCACAATGCTCGGTAGTTTTTCTATCTCGGCCTCGGCTGTTTTTGCGGCAACCTCGATTTCGAGCAGCATTTTGGCAAACAGCCTTTCGGCGTCCTCCCGAGAAGGAGCCGCAAAAGAGGAGGCAGGAACAAAACAGAGAAAAAGGACGAGGAAGTGCAGTATGATTTTCGGGAAAAATAGCTTCATGGTCAGTTGTACCTCCCGGGTCTATGGCGAGGATTGTATTGGATTCCTTCAAGGACCGCACAAACCTGAAACAACCAGGAAAACCCTCGAAATTCCGCAGTTCCGGCAGAATGTCCTGATCGGGTGCCTTGAACAAAGGATGGGTCCCAGTGACCGATTACGGTCAGCATGATAGCATGAAGGCGGATTTTTTTCTCCCCGGCACATGGCCCGGGATCTATTGAAAAGCCAGGAATCGGGGGAAATTGAAGAAAAGCGAAGAAGAAACAGATTACGTGAAAAAAGCCGAGTTTAAAAAAACTGGTGCCGGGGGGGGGACTCGAACCCCCACGTGGTCGCCCACGGCGGATTTTGAGTCCGCTGCGTCTACCATTCCGCCACCCCGGCCGGCACTGGTAATTTTTACCATACTCTATGATGGATGTCCAGCGGGGGACAGAGCAGGCTTCGCGTCATTTTTTCCGGCAAAGGAAAAGCAGCGGCAGAAGAAAGAAAGGGAAAAGGCGGGTTCCTGTACTGCATCCGGCCCCTATGCCGTAAAACCATCCGTCACCGTAATCGTCATCCCAGTCTTCATCCCACCTGATCCGGGCGGCGGAGAAAACCGCCGAAACCCGCTGACCGTCAATTGTCCTCGTAATCCTAAGGTCTGCCCGCGTTCGGCCTGTGATTTCCATGTAATACCGTACATTGTCAATGGAGATTTCAAAGGAGCGGAAATTGTACCATTGATTGACCCACTCCGACTGACGATAGTCTTCCCTGATATTGGGAGAGGGAGACACGGAAAAAGTTCCATCCGCCAGGAATCTTCTGATTCTCTCGTCGAAATCACGGCCCCACCGGTCATAGGAGTATCCGGAGTCGATGGTGATTCTTCCGCTGTCCCTGAGAACAGCCTGTTGTCCGTTGATGGTTACGTTGACGCTTCCCGAATATTCCCATACGCCCCCCAGGGGGTAACGGCTGTAGGCTCCGGATGGACAGGCAGAAAGGAAAAGAAGGAGGAAGACCGGAGCCGGCAACAGGCATGCGAAACGTTTCATTGTTCTCAGCCCCTTTTGAAGTTCCGGGGATGAAGAAATCCTCCATCCCCGGAAATATCAGCCTTTCAGTTGCTCTCGGTGACGGAACCGTCGCTCCATGTCACCTGGATCTTGAACTGCTTCTGGCCCCTCCTGCGGAGAAAGCCGTCGTCTTCCACGAAGAGCATGAGGTTGCTGTTCGGCGGTACGTCGAAGGATACTGTACCGTCCGCCCGGTTCAGAAGGCCCCTGCCCTGAGCTGTTATGCCCAGAAGGGAGAACCCGTTGCCCGGTATGGTGTCCCAGACGGCCATGCCGGTTGACGAACTGCCCTGGAGGGTCATGCTTTCAACCTTCCCTTTTCCCGTGATCTGCAGCTCGAAAACCCAGTCCTTGTTTCCGCTTTTTCCGGGGCGCTCTCCCTTGCCGACATAGTCGCTGCTCGAAGCCTGCCGTGGAGGGGAAAGTCTGAGCTCGCGGCTTTCCTTTTGAACAGGCCTGCCGGGTCCCCTCTGGGGGCGTCCCGATGAAGGTGACTGAAGCTGCCGGGAGAGAACCCTTCCGTCATCATAGGTCAGCGTTACCGCTGCTCTGGTTTCCGCTTCTGAAAAGGCGTTGTTGTCCTCATACCAGAGATGGAAGACCGAGGGACCGGACACCGGGATGGATACGGATCCGTCTGCCCTGTTGAGAATGGCGCCGTCGGTGCCTGTGAGCACCACAAGCCATTTGCCGTTTCCGGGTATGGTATCCCATTCACCTGACACTCCTGAAGTGGTGTGAATATTTACCGCCACTATGGTTCCTGTTGTTTCCACCTTGAGCTCAGCCTCAATGTCCGGTTTGCCGTTGCCTGCCCGCTGTTCATTTCTTCCCGTCAGGTCACGGTTTCCGGGGCCGAGGAGCACCGCGCTCCCCGCGAAGGCGTCTCCGGCAGGCCCTGCCTGTTTTTCGTCCACTGCCCGCTTCACCACGGAACCGTCGGAGAAAGTGAGGCTCACTTCAAAGGTTGATCTTCCCCTTTTTATGGAGCCGTTGTCGGTCAGGCGGAGATCAAGGGCAGTCCTTCCCTTCAGGTCGGCTTCGATGCTTCCGTCCTTGCGGTTCAGTACTTTTTCGGAGGATGTGACTGCCACGAGCCAGGCACTGTTTCCGGGAAGAGTGTCCCATTCGGCAGCATCTCCCTTGATGCTCCTCACGGTTACGCCGGTCAGTTTTCCGCTGCCCTGGACCACGACCCGGATAGCCTCGTCAGGAACACCGTCCCCGGCCAGCTTTTCGTAATCGCCGGTGAGATCCCGTTTTGCCTCGTCACTCCACCTGGCCGACAGGATTTTAACCTGGGCAGTCTGTTCGGGCTCTTCCTTTACTGAGGGGGGAATTTCCACTGTCGCCGAATTTTCGGATCCGTCGACAAAAAGGGCGGTGAGGGTGAATTTTCCTCCCCTGGCGAGGGAGCCGTCGTCGTGGACCGTGAGGACAAAGGAGGCGCCAAGGAGGAAGGGAGTGATGGGAAGACCTCTGCTGCTGTCCGTCAGCAGCTTTCCGGCACCGTCCTGAACGTGGATGCCCGGAATGTTGTTTCCGGGGGTGGTGTCCCATGTCGATTTCCCGTCTCCGGAACGGAGCGAGAAATTCGCCAGGGCGCCGATGCCCGTGATTGAAACGGAGAACACTGCGTCCGGATTGCCGTCGGGGGCGGCGCTTTCTCCAGGACCGAGGATATCGCCGGGGCCGAAGCCGGAAAAGGAGAAGCTCTGGATTTCTCCCATGGCGGCGAGTGCGGGGGCTGCGAAGAGAAGAGAAACGGCAGCCGCGGCAATGAGCAGAAATTGGATTTTCAGGTATTTTTTCACGGAAATCATCTCCTTTGCTGATGAGTTTAGCTATGAATTATTCTAATTATACCATATTGATAGGTTTTATTATTCCGGTGTGAATTCCCTCTTCCATCAGGGGGGGAGTGTATAATGAGGGCATTCAATATCAGGAGGGTCAAACGGATGAATAAACTTTTCATACGGCAGTATGTTCCTTCAGGGGATTCCGGGGCTTCCTGCGCTCCCTGCGCAGAAACAAACAGCTACCTTGTTTCCATGATCGAAAATCTTTCGCCCAAGCTGGCGAACCTGAATATACAGCCGGTTCTCCAGGTCATGGAGATCCATGCCATAACGGAGAGAAACGCGGGAAAGCTGAATTACATCTCTTTCTTCTCTCCGGAAATGGGAATCCCCGAGGAAAAAAGCATCGAGGAGGTTCTTGGAGTACCTGTAAGCTATGAAGAGTGTGAAGGGTGCCTGCTCCCCGACGGTACACCCTTCAAGACCAGGACCCTGGGAGTCGAGGGCAGGGAATACCAGGCTCTGCCTCCGGGAGTGCTTACCGATGGGCTGATCCGGGTTGTCTTCTCCTCTCTGGGAGGGTGCTCGGGCGGAAGCTGCGACAGCTGCGCAGGCTGCGGACAGGGCTGAGACGGGAGGGACTTCCATGGGAGATGTCTGGATCACCACAAAAGGCGGAGACAAGGGAGAAACGTCCATAGGGAACGGCGAACGAATACCGAAGGACCATCCGAGAGTCGAAACCTACGGCACTCTCGATGAATGTCAGGCACACATAGGAATGGCCCGGTCGCTGTGCGAGTACCCCGAGATCTGCGAAAGGCTGTGCATGCTCGAACAGGAACTGGGAAAGCTCATGGGCTACATAGCCCTCTTTCCCGGACTGTCCTGCCCCGATATCCTCATGCTGGAGGAAATTACCGAAAAAGTGGCGGAAGTGACGGGAAAGAATTTCCGCTTTGTCCGCCCGGGCGATTCAACGCCCGGGGCTTCACTGCACGTGGCCCGGACCGTGGCGCGACGGGCCGAGCGCACGGCGGTGGGGCTTTTCCGGACGGGAGAACTCGCCGAAGACGCCTACAGGTACGTCAATAGGCTCTCGGACGTCATCTACGCGCTCTCCCTCTGGTATGACCACCTTGAACGGGAGAAAAAGGGCAAACCTACAACCTGTCCATAAAGTTGTTTCAGGCACTTTTGCAAGTACTTCTCATGCAGTATAATGAGTACATTGTGCTGTAAGGGGAGGTCAATGCGTGTGGAAAAGAATCCATTGTCGCCGGCATTTAACCAGGGACTGCGACAGATAGTGTATGAAAAACTGAGGGAGGCCATCGTCAACGGCGCGATCCGGCCGGGGTCGAAGCTTTCGGAGATCGAACTGGCCGAACAGATGGCCGTATCCAGGACTCCGGTGCGGGAGGCGATCCGCCAGCTGGCGCAGACTGGGCTTGTGACCCTGACGCCCAGGCGGGGAGCTTTTGTTACCCTGCCGAGCATGAAGGATGCGGCGGACCTGTACGAGCTGAGAACGGAACTGGAAATTCTCGCTGTTGAAAATATGTGTGCCCAGCCTCCGAAGGACGAACTTCAGAAATACCGGAAGATCTTCGAGGACATGACAGACGCGACACCGGCCGAAACATACGTCAGTGAAGACAGGGCCTTTCATCTCATGATTTACCAGGCCTGCACAAATCATTTCCTTGCACTGATGCTGAACAATATCTCCGACCTGATCAACCTCTGCAGACCCTTCTCCGTCGAACGGTCCCCCATCACCCAGTTCACCTGGGGGCATCTTGCAATCATCGATGCCGTTCTTTCCGGGGACAGGCTGAAAGCGAGAGAGGAAACAAGGGCCCACATAACAACAAGCAAGGACAGTCTTCTGGAATTCCTGAAGAACCACAGGGCTGAACTTTCCAGGGAATACCACTACGGAGAATGACCTTATCGTATTTGCTTTACAAGACAATCGGGGCTTTTCTGACTCCTCCGGGAATATTTGTCACCGCTGCTCTTCTCGGAGGCCTGTATTTTTGCCGCAAAAGCGAAAGGAAGGGGATGTCCCCCTCTTCTTTCGCTTTTTTCTTCGCCCTTTTTCTGTATGTCTTCTCCATTCCGCTGACGGCCCGCTTGCTCCTCATGCCGCTGGAAGAGCCCTATCCTCTCGAAATAGCCGGAGCTGAAGGAAAGGCACCAGTGGTGCTCGTGCTGGCGGGGGGAATCTGGTCCGCTGACGGAAGCGACACCGTCTTCAGCATGAGCCCGGAAACCCTGCAGCGATTTGTTGCGGGGGCCTCGGCCGCCCGGAAACTTGGGGCTCCACTTCTCTATTCGGGGGGGTACCCGGAAAAGGCAGCAGACGGGCGAATAGAGGAAATGGTCCGGCGGACGGCGGAGATAATAGGTTTTAGGGGTGAGCTGCTGGTTGAGGGACGGTCAAGAACGACCTGGGAGAATTTTCTTCTTTCATCGGAAATAATCCGGGAGAGGGGATTTGACGAGGTCATTCTGGTGACGTCAGGATTTCATCTTCGCAGGTCCATGAACTCGGCGGCCAGATTTCTCGGGCCCGAGCCGGTGCGCCCCCTTTCCTCGGGCCGCCTCGAAGGGGCCGGAGAGCTCATCGCCACCGACGTGCTTCCTTCACCTTCAGGGTTGAGGAATACATCCCTGGCTCTTCGGGAGCTCGCGGGCATCCTCGCCTACGAACTTTTCGGCAGCCTGAAAGGCCGTTAGGCTACGAGTCCCCTCCTTCACTGAACCGCCTCCAGAATTTCCTCAGGCGGGAGGCCATTTCTCCCTCCATCCCCAGAGTTCCCGGGAAATAGAACCTGCGCTGCCTGTCCATGTACTGCTGGGGCACCCAGTGCCGCGGGTCGTCATGAGGATAGATATAGCCGGAGCCGTCGGGCCTGAGATGGAAGGGGACTTCCTGGAGGTCTCCCTTTTCGATGGCTTTGGAGGCACTGTCGACGGCAAGGTAGGCGCTGTTGCTCTTCGGAGCCGCCGCCAGGTAGATGACCGCCTCGGCGAGGATGATCCTGGCTTCGGGCATGCCTGTCATTTCAACGGCCTGGACTGCGGCAGCGGTAACGGGAAGGGCATTCGGGTCGGCGAGGCCTACGTCTTCAGCGGCGGAAATAAGAAGCCGCCTGCAGATAAACCGGAGGTTTTCCCCTCCGGCCAGCAGACGGGCCAGCCAGTAAAGGGCCGCATCGGGGTCGGACCCCCGAATGCTTTTTATCAGGGCGGAAACTACGGCGAAATGGTCCTCCGAAGCCTTATCGAACCTGACCGCCGCCAGGGGAAGGGCGGACAGCACCCCTTCTTCCGTGAGGAGGGCGCCCCCCCGGGCCCCGACGGAAGCTGCGATGAATTCAAGCCGGGTGAGGGCCTGGCGGGCGTCTCCCCCTGCCATGGCGGCAATCCGCCGCAGAGCCTTTTCCTCGGCCTCGATTTCAAGGTTTCCCAGGCCCCGTTCCCGGTCGGCAAGAGCCCGTTTCAACAGCGCGGCAAGGTCGTCTTCCGAAAGGGGGCTGAGCTGGAAAACCACCATCCTGGAAAGAAGGGTCTTGTTAATTTCGAACCATGGGTTTTCCGTGGTGGTGCCCACAAGGATGAGGTCGCCCTTCTCCACCGACGGCAGGAGGGCGTTCTGCTGGCTCTTGTTGAAGTGGTATATCTCGTCCACAAAGGCAATGGCGGCGTGCCCCGCTCTCATGGCCTTGAGGTTGGACGCTTCGGCCACAAGGTCGCGGAGTTCCGACACTTTCGCGGAGACAGCGTTGATCTCCAGGATGTCTCTTCCAGTTTCCGAAGCCATGAGCCTGACAAGGGTCGTCTTTCCGACCCCCGGGGGACCGTAGAGAATGCAGCTCGGTGTCCGGCCGGCATCGAGGAGTTTCCTGAGGGGGGCTCCGGAACCGAGAAGATGCCCCTGGCCCGTGAACTCGTCAAGGGTTTTCGGACGCATCCGTTCCGCCAGAGGGACTTCCCACCGGCTTGTTCCCGGAGAGCTCATGCCCTCCCTCCTCCCGCAGATGCCGAAAGGATTTCCCACTCTACGCCGTCCGGGGATGCTTGTTTTTCAACAAGGGAGGCAAAGGGGAAACGGGTTCCCAGAACGTATTCCGCCACGGTTTTCAAAGGCTGGTCAAGCCAGGCCGGGGAAAGGCCGGGCAATTTTTTCCACTGATCCGGAGACAGATGAGCTGACTGGTCGTCAAGCTGAAAGAAGAGCATTCCCTCCTCCGCCTTTTCCAGGAGGCGGGGAAGAACGTCCGGTGTTCCCGACGAAAGCACCGCCCCCTTCCTTCGTCCGGAGAGGAGGGTGTCCAGCCCCTTTTGGGAGGCGAGAAAGGCATACTCCCAGGGAACCAGGGCTTTAGGGTTTTTGAGGGATTCGACGAATTGGAAGAGCCTGTCGAAGGAAACATCCGCCCAGTGCTTCCACTCCGCTTCAGGACGCTGGACAAGCACGGCCCGCATTCCAGCGCGCCGGGCTCCGACGAGATCATAGACAAAATCCCCCACCATGACACAATTCTTCGAAGGCACATGTATCTGTTCCGCCGCAGACCAGAGGGCTTCGGGAGCCGGCTTCACGGGGGGTTCGTCACGGCTCCGGACCACCGGGGGAAGGGGGAGGCCGGCCCTTTCGGCGGCAAGGGTAATGGAGTCCATGCAGTTTCTGGAAACGACGCACCAGGGGATATCTTCCCCTTCGAGCCATTCGACAAGCTCCCGGGCACCCTCGACGGCCACCGCCGATTCTGCGCCCGCCATTTCCACGTCATAGATGTCTTTCCTGAGCTGTTCTCCGAGAGGAGGCGGAAGGGTTTCCACCGCCTCGAAAAGGGGGACGAATTTTCCGTCGAAATATTTGGCCCGTATGGGTGCAAAGTTCAGCCGTGTTTCGGCAAGGACACCGTCCCAGTCGAGGATGAACCCTTCAGAAAAGGCCGGGTGCCAGAACGGCGCGGTGATGCCTTCAGACATGAGTGCGCCTCCTTTTTTGCACAAGACAGGGGCGAGGTTGCTGCTCCCCGCCCCTGTATCTGCCTCCCCCGCAATGTCGTGTCATGAACGTCTTGACCCGGTCCTTAACGTTTGGGGCCTGTTGAGCCTCAGTTCCGTCAATGCCGGAGCATCTCCTTCACCGGCTCAAACTGTCAGCCCCGCAAGGCTCGAGTGTTGGCTCAAGACAAATATCACGATCACGGGCATCGCAGGGTATTGTCTTCTTTCTTCACGCATATTATACCATATAAAAAAGGAGGGACGCCTTTAGGGACGCCCCTCCGGAAGTATACCCCCAACCGGCGTTTATTCGAGATCGGTCAGGCCGTCCTGGAAAATAAAGTAGTAGAATACCGCTACGAACAGGATGCCGCCGACCATGTTCCCGAGAGTCACCGGGATGAGGTTGGTGAAGAACCCGCCGAGAGAAACGCTCGCCATTGCCTGTTCCGAAAGCCCGGAGGCGCTGACCGCTGCGGGAGTTCCCTTGAGAAGAAGGCCGAGGGACATGAAGTACATGTTGGCGACAGAGTGCTCAAAACCGGCTGCAACGAAGGTCATGATGGGGAAGAAGATCGCCCAGACCTTGCCGATGATGTCAGTGGCTGCCATGGCCATCCAGACCGCGAGGACCACGATCCAGTTGCAGAGGATCCCGCGGAAGAATCCCTGGACCACCGGGAGGGACATCTTGCCGGCCGCTACCTGGAGCGCCCTTCCGCCGACCGCGTTGTCGGCGAGTCCGGAGAAATAAATCAGGACTGCGATGAGGATGCTGCCGATAAGGTTGGCCGTATAAACCCATCCCCAGTTTCTGAGGATTTTTTTCAGAGGAGTGCAGCCGGCAAGATAGCCCAGGGGCATCATGCAGTTCCCCGTGAAGAGTTCCGAACCGCTGATGACCACCATCATGAGCCCGACGCTGAACACGGCGCCGGACATAAAGCGGGTGAACCCGCTTCCGAAGTGCTGGGTCATGTCGTGGGACACCACCGTCATCAGCCATCCTGCGAAAGCGATATACGCCCCCGCGAGGATTCCCATGAGCATCATCTGGCGGACCGAAAGATTCACCTTGACCTTTGATACCGCGCATGCCGCTTTTGCCAGTTCTGCAGGCGTTTTCATTCTCTTCCCTTCCTCCCGTCGCTGGTTGTGTTTTTGTTGAACGTGTTACGACCGGGAATCCGGAATGTTCGTCCCGGATTCCCGGTAAAACTCATTCCAGTGCTATGATTTTTCCACCCTGACGGCGCTGACTTTGAACCCCGGGGTCTTGGAGACCGGATCTATACGGGACGAGGTCAGGCTGTTGGCCGGCGTCTCGCTGAAATGGAAGGGGAGGAAGACCATCCCCGCCGGAACCCTGTCAGTTACCTTGACAGCACCGGCAACGGATCCCCTTCGGGAAGACACCCTGATCATGTCTCCGTCGGTGCAGCCGAGGGCCCGGGCATCTGCTGGATTGACCTCAATGGCCATTTCCCGGACAAAGTCACCGGTGGAGCTCCGCCGGGTCATGCTTCCGGAGTGGTAATGGTACAGGACACGGCCGGTGGTGGCGAGGAACGGATATTCCTCGTCGGGCCACTCATGGGGAGCCTGCCATTCGCAGGGCGAGAAGTCCGCCTTGCCTCTCGGGAAACCGGTAGTATAGAGAACCGCCGTACCGGGATGGTCGCATGCGGGGCAAGGCCAGCTGAGCGGGCCGCCTTCAAGGCGTCCGTAGGAAATGCCGGCGTAGCTGGGCGTGATCTTTGTGATGGCTTCGAAGATGGTCTCGGGGGACGTCATATCGCTCCACGGAGCTCCCATCCGCTTGCCCACGGCCAGAAGAATTTCCCAGTCGGGCCGGGCCTCTCCCGGAGAATCCACAGCTTTCCGCACCCTCTGGACTGCCCTGCAGGTGTTGGTGAAGGTTCCGTCCTTCTCCCCCCAGCTGGAGGCAGGAAGCACCACGTGGGCCAGTTCTGCGGTTTCGGTGAGGAAAATATCCTGGACAACAAGGAAATCAAGATTCTTCAGGGCATGCCGGACATGCTCCGAGTCCGGTTCCGTTACCATGGAGTTTTCTCCCATGATGTACAGGCCTTTGATCTTGCCTTTTCCGGCTGCCTCCATCATCTCGACCACGGAAAGACCGGGAGTTTCGGGGATATCGACGCCCCAGACATCCTTCGCCTTTTGTCTTGTCGCAGGAAGGGCGACCTTCTGGTATCCGGGGATAACTTCGGGAAGACAGCCCATGTCGCAGGCTCCCTGGACGTTGTTCTGACCCCTGAGAGGGTTCACTCCCGTGCCGGGACGGCCGAGCATTCCGCAGAGAAGGGCGAGGTTTGCCACGGACCGGACATTGTTCGTTCCCGTCACGTGCTGGGTGATTCCCATGGTGTAGAAAATGGCGGAATTGGGCCCCCTGGCGTATGCCCGTGCAGCATCCTCGATGAGTTCAGGAGCGACGCCGGTGATTTCGGAGACGTAATCCGGCGTATACCGGGCCACGGTCTCCCGGAGCTTCTCGAAATTGTTCACGTTCTTTTCGACGAATTCCGCGGCATGGAGGTTCTCCCGGATGATCACATGCATCAGTCCGTTGAGGAGGGCCACATCCGAACCGCTCTTCTGCCGGATATACACGTCGGCGTATTTCGCCATTTCGATCTTCCGGGGATCGCACACGATAAGGGTGCATTTCCCCTTCCGTTTCTGCTCCTTGATGAAGGAACCGATGACAGGATGGTTTTCTGTGGTGTTCGAGCCGATGATGAGAATGGTGTCGGCCGACTTGATGGATTCGAAGTCATTGGTCATTGCGCCGCTTCCGAGGGTCTCGCCGAGACCCGCAACTGTGGCGCTGTGTCACAGATGGGCACAATGGTCGACGTTATTGGTGCCCATCACCTCCCTTGCAAGGCGCTGCATGAGATAGTTCTCTTCGTTGGTGCAGCGGGCCGACGAGAAGAAGCCGAGAGCGTCTCCTCCGTGCTCCTGCCTGATGCTGCCGAGCTTCTCCGCCACCAGGGAGAGAGCCTCGTCCCAGGACGCCTTCCTGAAAGTGTCCCCTTCGCGGATAAGCGGTGTCGTAAGCCTGTCCTCACTGTTGACGAACTGCCAGGCAAATCGTCCCTTGACGCAGGACCTGCCCTTGTTCAGGGCCGTGGGGCTCGAGTAGTTGGTTGTAACGTTGGCGATTTTTCCGGTCTTCCTGTTGACGTTGATTTCCACTTCACAGCCGACGCCGCAGTAGGAGCAGACGGTCTTCACCTTTTCGATGTCCCAGGGCCGTCCCATGCCGAGAGATGTCTTCTCGGAGAGGGCGCCGACCGGGCAGACCTGTACGCACTGGCCGCAGAAGACGCAGTCGGAATCTTCGATGGGAGATCCCACCGGAGGCTGGATGGATGTCTTGATTCCCCGTCCCTGGAAGTCGATGGCGTGATACTGGGCATGCTCTTCGCAGGCCCGCACGCACCGCCCGCAGAGTATGCACTTGTTGAGGTCCCTCACGTAGAAGGGGTTGGCATCCTCATAGACATGGGCGGTGTTCGTGTCGCCGGGGTCGGCGTAACGGGATTCCTTGATGCCAAGTTCATAGGCCACGTCCTGCAGTTCGCACTTTCCGTTGCTCGGGCAGGAGAAGCAGTCCAGGGGATGGCGTACAAGAATGAGCTCGAGCACCGCTTTCCGGGCCTCGATAACCTTCGGGGTATTTGTGAAAACCACCATGCCCGGCGTAAGGGGTGTAGTACAGGCAGGAAGAAGCTTCGGGTTCTTCTCCGCTTCGACGAGACAGATCCTGCATGCACCGAAGGGGGAAACCGCAGGATGGTCGCAAAGGGTGGGTATATGGATACCGTTCGCCTTCGCCGCCTGCAGGATGGTCATCCCGGGTTCGGCACTTATCTCTTTGCCGTTGATGATCGCTTGTATGGCGTCCATTTTCAGATCATCTCCTTCTTGCTTAACCTTTGGAAATAGCGCCGACGGGGCAGTTGGCCATGCAGGCGCCGCACTTGATGCATTTTTCCTGGTCAATGAGGTGGGGCTCCTTCACTTTGCCGGAAATGCAGTTCACCGGGCAGTTCCGGGCGCACTTGGTGCAGCCGATGCACTTCTCCGGGGCGATGGTGTAGCGAAGAAGGTTCTGGCAGGCTCCGGCGGGGCACCTTTTTTCGTTGATGTGGGCCTCGTACTCGTCCCGGAAGTACTTCAGCGTAGTCAGCACCGGGTTGGGAGCAGTGCCGCCAAGGGCGCACAGGGACGTGGCCTTGATCTGCTCGCCGAGGTACTGCAGGGTGTCGAGGTCTTCCGGTTTCCCGTTGCCTTCGGTGATCCTGGTAAGAATATCGAGCATCTTCTTGGTTCCTTCCCGGCAGGGAACGCACTTTCCGCAGGATTCCCTCTGGGTGAACTCAAGGAAGAATTTCGCCGTATCCACCATGCAGTTCGCTTCGTCGAGGACGACAAGACCGCCGGAGCCCATGATGGCTCCCGCCGCGGTGAGGGACTCGTAGTCCACCGGAAGGTCCAGGTGCTCTTCCACGAGGCATCCCCCGGAAGGGCCGCCGATCTGAACCGCCTTGAACTTTTTGTCCCCTATGATGCCGCCGCCGATCTCGTAGACGATTTCCCTGATGGTGATGCCCATGGGGACTTCCACCAGGCCGGTGTTCTTCACTTTTCCCGTGAGGGCGAACACCTTCGTGCCCTTGGACTTTTCAGTTCCCATGGCGGCGAAACATTCCGCCCCCTGGAGCATGATCCTCGGAACGTTGGCCCAGGTTTCCACGTTGTTGATGTTCGTGGGCTTTCCCCAGAGCCCTTTAACGGCGGGGAAAGGAGGCCGGGGACGGGGCATTCCCCTCTGTCCCTCTATGGAGGCCATAAGGGCCGTTTCTTCTCCGCACACGAAGGCGCCCGCGCCTTCCTTGATATGCAGGTCGAAGCTGAAGTCGGTCCCCAGAACGTTCGCTCCCAGGAGGCCGTACTCCGTGGCCTGCTTTATGGCCGTCTGGAGCCTCTTGATGGCCAGGGGATATTCGGCCCGGCAGTAAATGTACCCCTCGTCCGCACCCATGGCGAAGGCGCCGATCATCATACCCTCGATGACGGCATGGGGATCGCCCTCGAGAATGGAACGGTCCATGAATGCGCCGGGGTCTCCCTCGTCGGCATTGCAGATGACATATTTCTTTGTGCCCGGAGAAGCGGCACAGAAGCTCCATTTCAGGCCGGTGGGAAATCCGCCGCCCCCCCGTCCACGAAGGCCGGATTTTTTCATTTCATCGACCACATCGGCGGGAGACATTTCGGTGAGGCACTTGCCCAGGGCCTGGTATCCGTCCCTGGAGATGTATTCGTCAATGTTGTCGGGGTTGATGTACCCGCAGTTGCTGAGAACGATCCGGTGCTGCTTTCCGTAAAAGGGGATTTCCTTGTAGTGGCAGACTTTCTGGGCGGAGATGGGTTCCCGGTAAAGAAGGCGGTTGACGATACGCCCTTTGTAGAGGTGCTCCTCCACGATTTCGGAGACATCTTCGGGCTTCACCTGGGAGTAGAAGGTCCCCTCGGGATACACGACGACGATGGGGCCGAACTCGCACATTCCGTGGCAGCCTGTAGCGATGACAAGGACTTCCTTGTCGAGATTCTTTTTTTCCAGTTCTTCCCTGAAGGCGTCAAGAACTTTGGGCGCACCTCCCGAAGCGCATCCGGTTCCGTGGCAGATGAGAACGTGTGCGCGGTACAAAGCCATGGTTTTCTCCCTCCCCGCTTCAGTCGGCTCTGCCGAAGAGCTTGTCCTGAACAATGCGGCCGTTCACCACGTGTTCAGATATGATCCTGGCCACATCCGCAGGTGCCACAAGGCAGTAGGTTATCCTCGGCTCGCCGGGACGAATCACGTCAAGAAGCGGTTCATTCTGGCACATGCCGATGCAGCCCGTTGTTTCAACTGCCACGTTGTGCAGGTTTCTCGTCTCGAGTTCCTTCAGGACGGCGTTCATTATTTCCCGCGCCCCTGCCGCGATGCCGCATGTGCCCATTCCGATGATGATCTTGACCTTGTCATCCTCGGACCGGGCGGACGTAAGGTCTCCGGTTTTTTCCTTGAGCTTCCGGAGGTCGTCCAGGCTGCGAATCTTTTTGTCGGTCATTCATTTCACCCCTGTGATCAGAATGTATTTTCCAGGTTATGCGTACAGTTCATCAATGTTCGTTTCGATAAATTCCCTGACACCCAGGGCGAGCGCAGGTTCAAGAAAGGGGTTTCCTCCCCCGAGGGCTTCCCTGAGCTCCATGCTGTCCACCGTGAATTCTTTCCCGTTCCGCCGGTGGGTATATTTCCATGCAATATCCGGATTTCCAATAAAAAGGGTCACGAGGGTCGAAGGAACGTCGCCAAGAGGGGGCAAATCAATGGACGACTTCAGGAAGGTGGCTGTCACTTCCGTCCCCCTGCCGGGTTCCGATACGATGGAAAAGGTTCCTCCGCACAGTTCAGCAAGCTGCTTGAGAAATGGAAGACCAAGTCCCACTCTTCGTTCCGTTCTCGTTGTATAGAAGGGGTTCACCACGGTTTTCACGGTTTCTTCCGTCATGCCCCGCCCGTTGTCCTTCACGGATAAAAGGAGCCTTCCGCCGGAATCGTCTATTTCAACCGATATTTCACCGGCTCCGGCGTTCACCCCGTTTTCCGCAATGTCGAGGATATGGTGGGACAGGTCTTCGAGCATAATCAGGAATAATCGTCGAGAAATGCCTGAAGTTTCGCCGGATCGTCCGTAAGCCTTCCGTGGGTGTCCTCGTCAATCATGACGACGGGGGCCAGACCGCAGCATCCAAGACAGGCAACCGGTTCGAGGGTAAAGCGGAGATCTTCGGTGGTGCCGTTTTCCTGAACGCCCAGCATGGACATGAGTCTGTCCATGATCTTGGCGCTTCCCCGGACATGGCACGCTGTTCCCCTGCACACCCTGATGACGTGACGCCCCCTGGGCTTAAGATGGAACTGGGCGTAGAACGTGGCCACTCCGTAAAGTTCCGCCAGAGGCACAGACAGTTCTTCGGAAATAGCCTCCATTGCCTCGCGGGAAAGGTAACCTATCTGCTTTTGCGTCTCCTGCAGAACGGGTATGACACCGCCCGGTTTTCCCTTCCACGGCGCCGTAATGTCCCGCACCAAAGACCGCGCGTCCTGCTGTGTTCCGACAACCATTGCCCGACCTCCACTCATATGTGAAATTTATAACATTATACATACAAAAAACGTATTTCACCTATTTTTCCGTTCAGGTATATCCTGAATGGTAAAAAATTTCACCGGGAGAAACGCAATTTTTTATTTATGTTTAAAAAAAGTGACAAAAAAATAACCTATTGCACACGCACAGGATACCACTACGGCTTTTTTCCGACAAATTTTGATTAGAGAAAGCCGCAATTAAAAAATGTTCATCCTGAATAATCCCCTGGGTGGTATCAGTCCGTCAACGGCAGGAAAGTGCCCTCGGAAATGATTTTCAGAGCTTCCGCAATACGTTCTTCCCTGGAAAGGACTCCCCAGTCGTCCCTGCTCTCCGCTTTGACCATGGCCTCTTCGCAAGGATCCGCAATGTCAAGGGCATCGGCAAGAACCAGCATTTTTTCCGCCGTTTCCCCGGGAAAGAGAGATGCCGTGAGTCCAAGGAGGATAGTTCCCCTGGTGAGCCATTTGATCAGTTCGTTTTCTGAAGACCAGATATCCTCAAAGAGAAGGGCAAAATTGTACTCTTCCTCTGCTTCTTCCGATTCGTCTTCAGGCTCGTCGATATATCCCAGTATATAAAAAGGAATGTCAGGCCCGGCGGCAAAAGCTTCCCAGAGGGCCCGGTAGGATGTGCGTCCTGCGCCTGCCAGCCGGAAAGACGCGATGGCCTTGCTGTGAGCCATGGCAGGATTCGCTTCTTCTTCCCGGAGGGCCTCCTCGAGGACTTCCGTATCTTTCCCCATTTCGAGGAGCACGCGGTAGAGAAGGGTCCTGCCCAGGGTTTCTCTATCGGGGTCATAACGGTCAATCTCCCGTGCAATGACAAGGGCTTCCTCGTTCTTTCCCTCGGAAAAAAGAGCGAAGCCGAGGCGCTGCATTACCGCAATATACAACATTCCCGAGTCGTCATCGAGGAGGCTTTCGCCCGAGACGAGGCGTATATTCTCCACGTCATCCGCAAGGGCGCTTCTGGCTTTCTCAAGAATGGTGATTTTTTCCTGCGAATATTCAATGGTATCAGCCAACAGGATGAGGGCTTCCACGTTATTTTCATCGAGACCAAGCACTTCCCTCGAGAGGCGCTCCATTTCCCCGGGGTCGTCCGTGGAATAGGCCTCTTCGAGCAGTTCTTCGATGCGCTCCATAGTGTCCATTGTATGTTTTCCTCCGTTTGTCGGGGGGATAATAACCGAATGGAAGTGTATCCCATGGCATGGAGAGAGTCAAATACCCTCTCCTGCCCCTTATCGACTGTCACAGGCGCTGTCTTTTAGAATGAGCCTGAAGGTTACTGCCGGAACGGTAATTTCCCCTGTCGGGAGAGGCCGCTTTGTGCTAAAGTCCATTTCACAAATTTATGGAATGGAGGAGATGAATATGCGAAGCAAAAGCATGATGGCACTCTTTCTGTTTTCAGTTCTGCTTCTCGGGGCGCCTTCTTTCGGCGAGGCTTCCACCCCGGCAGGGAGAATAGAGGATTCCATCAGGATTCTCAGGGAAATGGCACAGCAGAAGGATGCAGAAACCATGGGCGAGCTTCTTGAACAGGCGAAAGGAGTCGCCGTGTTCCCGTCGGTCATCAAGGCGGGGCTCGTTTTCGGCGGCCAGTACGGAGAAGGTCTCGTCCTCAGAAGAGATCCCGCGACAAAAAAATGGTACGGCCCTTCCTTCGCCACTGTTGCCGGGGCCTCCTGGGGCCTGCAGATAGGAGCGCAGTCCATAGCCCTTGTGCTGGTCATTACCAACGACAGGGGACTGGACGGCTTCAAGGGAAACAACGTCAAGCTCGGCGGGGATCTGGCTGTGGCAGCCGGTCCTGTAGGAAGGCGGGGGGAGCTGGGAACGGACTACAGGCTGAGGGCGTCGATCTACAGCTATTCCATGACGAAAGGGCTTTTTGCGGGACTTTCCCTGGAGGGGGCGGCCATTACCGTGGACAGGAACGCAAACCAGGTTTACTGGGGATCGCCGGTCACCGCAGCCCAGGCGCTCAATAAAAACGCATCAGGCCCCAGGGTCAAACCCCTGCTTGCCGAAATTGAACGGATTATCCGGACTGCGAAAAAATAACAGAACGGGCCCGCCGGTTCTTCCGGCGGGCCCGTTCTGTCCGGTAAGGCAGTCTTACAGGATCAGCTTGCTCCCGCCGCCCTGCTTACCCCCCATGCGGTTGAGCTGCTGGAGGACCGCCGGTGAAGCGACGTCAATCTTCGGCTTCTGGTTTTGCCTGCTCATGGCTTCCTGCATCTTTTTTTCGTATTCTTCCATGCCCTTCTTCAGGGCGTCCACGTCACCCTTTATCCACTGAAGAATATTCTCGGCGATGGCTGCGATAACGTCCTCTTCGGGTTCTTCGGCAATAAGGCCGAGGTTCTTGAGCATTCTGTGCTCTTCCCTGATGGAATCGATCACGTCCTGGTCTGTGATTATTCCCTTCCTGTAGAGCACCCGGGTGATGATATTGAACTTGCTCTTCGAATTCTCGTCGCTCAGGGCGAGGCCGTCCACCCTCGCGAGGAGCATGGAGAGAATTTCGTCAAGACTTACCTGCATCGGCATGGCCATAAGAAGCGCCTCCTCTTTATGGAAAATTTGAGTCCTGATTTTACCATATCAAACATTGAAGCGTATTTCTATCATATCTCCGTCGAGGACCCTGTAGTCCTTTCCCTCGAGCCTGAGAACGCCTTTCTCACGGCACCTGGCCAGGGAAGCCTCATGGGCGGCGAAGTCGTCGTAGGACACCACCTGGGCGCGGATAAACCCTCTCGCCAGGTCGGAGTGAATCGTGCCGGCGGCATCTACGGCAGTATCTCCCCGGCGGAGCGTCCAGGCCTTCACCTCGTCCTTGCCGGACGTAAAGAAGGATATGAGTCCGAGAAGGCTGTAGGCTTCGGTGATAAGGCGGTTCCTCCCCGGTTCTTTCACTCCGAGGTCCTGCATGAATTCTGCCTGCTCTTCCTGTGCGAGGTCGGCAAGTTCCATTTCCATTTTCCCGAAGACCCGAACGAAACTCAGCCCTTTTTCCGACGCCATGGACCGGAGAGATTCCAGGAGGGGAAGGTTTTCATCAGTCTGGCTTTCGTCAAGATTGGCCACTATCATTTCCGGTTTCAGCGTTACAAAGGCAAAACCGCTCAGGGTCCGGATTTCTTCCGGGGTAAGCTGGAGGTCCCTCAGCGGCCGCTCTTCCAGTAGGCAGGCCTGGCATTTTTCGAGCAGAGCTTCTTCAGCCTGTTCCGCCGGAATGTTCTTTTTCTTTGCCTGGAGCCTTGAAAGCCTGTTTTCAATAACGCCGAGGTCCCGGAAAATGAGTTCCATTTCCACTATCGACCAGTCTCTTACAGGGTCGATGCTGTTTTCCGGATGAGGCACGTCCGGGTTTTCAAACAGGCGTATTACGTGAACAAGAGCGTCGGATTCTGAGACGAAGGAGAGAAAGGAATTTCCCAGGCCTTCTCCTTTGCTCGCATTCCTCGACAGTCCCGCGAGGTCTACGAATTCCACCGTCGCCGGCGTTTCTTTCCGCGGTTCGAAAATACGGACCAGGTTGTCGAACCGCTCATCCGGCACGTTGACCATCGCCCTGTTAGGGTCCGTTTTACCGCTCGCGTAGGGTTTCACCTCGGCGCCCGCGCGGGTGACCACGTTGAATACCGTGCTTTTCCCGCTCAGGGGCAGGCCTATAATTCCACATTTGAGCACGATGCTCCCCTCCTTTGTTTCCGGGCTTGCTGCCCGGAAAGCATTATAACCGTTTCCGGGGAAAAACAAAAAGCAGGAATCGGCGGACAGATCCGGTTCTGCAGGGGGGTTTTCTGATATCATTCTGAAGACATCCCCCCTTACGGGGGGTGGAAAGGAGGAAGTGAAATGAAATTAGCCTGCACCGTAGCCGCAGTATCCGTACTGTTCCTGTTCTCTCTCCCGGGTGTCAGTGCCGCTGAATCCATTCTTCCCGCCGTTTCGAAAGTCGACCTGTATCCGAGAGGTGCCCGCATCCTCTTCTCCGTACCGGCTGCACTCCACGTCAGCTTCGAACTGCCGGGAACTTTCGACCCGTCCACAGTCCGTCCTCTTCCCGCAGACGGGCAGAAAATAACGTCTTTCGAGGCAGCCGGTGTTCCCCGGCCGGGGTGGATCCCGGAAGCCTTGAGGGATCTCCACGCTCAAATCAAAGAAAACGAGAAAAAACTCGCCGTTCTGGCGGGCAGAACTTCGGCGATCAAGCAGTCCTTTGATCTTCTCTCCGGGCCTCTGCCCAGGGATCTCAAGGGATCGGAGATGGCGGAATACGTCGAAGCCGCCAGAAAAACCCGCGAGAAAATGGAGACGGAACTCATCTCCGTTTCATCGGAAATGGACGAGATAAAGGAAACGACCGATGCACTGATCGCAGATTTTTCATCCCGGATGCCCCAGGATTCCGATACAGCCGTCCAGGTTTCCGCCCGGGTCGAGGGCGGTGAAAAGCTTCTCGTGGAGGCTTGGACCCAGCAGGCCGGATGGAGCCCCTTTTACAGGATGAATCTCGATACCCCTTCAGGTGCCATCCACTCCTCCCTCCTCGCCAGAGCCCGCCAGCATACGGGAATGGTTCTGGAAGGGGACCTTTTCTTCCATACCACTGTTCCTTCCACTACGGTTGCGCCTCCCGACCTTCCTCCTCTCGTGGCTGATTTTGCGCCGAAAACCGTGAGACGGGCCGCCATGATGGAGGATATGGCCATATCGCCGAGGGCCGAGTTCAAACTCGGAGCACCTGCCCCGGCCGCCGCCCCGCCAGAGATTGTCCAGTCCATGACCGACATGACCGTCCGCGCCAGGGGAACACTCCCCGGAGACAACCGTCCGGCGGAATTTCTCCTGGGAGAATTCGAACTGAAAAGCGAAGTCTCGATAGTGTCCGTTCCCGTGCTCTCTGAAGAGGCATGGATTACGGCTGAAGTGAAGAAGCTTTCCGTTCCCCTCCTTCCCGGCCCGGCGGAACTTTCCGTTGACGGAAAGCTTTCAGCGAAGACCAGGCTCCCTGAGCAGGGATCGGGCACGGATATCCAGCTGGCCTTTGGAAAGATGCCCCTCGTAAAGGCCGTCAGGGAGAAGATGGTTTCAAGGGAAGGCAGCACATGGACAGGCAAAGGACGTCTTGAGGACGGTTATTCCATTGAAATCACCAACGGCCTTGAAAAGAAAATCACCGTGATACTCAAGGACAGAATTCCGGTTTCAGCCCAGGAAAAGATTTCGGTGGAGACCATGAAGATCGAACCCAGGCCTGACGAACAGGATAAAGAAAACATCCTGTCCTGGAAAATTACTCTCGCTCCGGGCGAGAAGAAAAAAACGGAGGTTCTCTTCAGGCTCGGATACCCCGCGGACGAGACGGTCGTTTTCAGGTAAGGGCCCAGTTTTGAGGACGGAGAAGCTGCATACACGATGAGCGCCTGGATTACTCTTCCGCCGTTCGTTTCCCTTCCGATCGCCGTCGCATTGTTCTTCCTCGGAGGACAATCGGCTCCGTTGAAAACAGGAGCGCCCTTCTGGGCGCTCCTTATGACTGTCTACTTCGTTCTGTGCGCAGCATATGCGTCGGCAATCCGCAGGAAGAGCTTTCATCTTCTTTATCCTGTCCAGCTCCTTTCCCAGGGCATGATTGCCACGGTAGTTTCCCTGGAATCGGGCACCCTGCCGATCATCTCCTGGCTGGGAGTGCTTTCCGCTGTTTCCGGAGCCTTCATACTCCTCAATCATTTTCTTCGGGAAAAAAAACAATCCCGGGAGATTCCCCCCCTGCCCGGGTGCACGCCAAACGGTTCGACCGCGGGCCAGCGAATCGCAAATATTCCCCTGCCCGCTCTTACCACCGACTCCCAGGGCATAGTTCTCGAAAGGAACGATGCTTTTGCCTCCCTCATTCCGGGCGGTGTGGTGACGGGAAAGCCCGTGACCGACTTTTTTATTCCCGGGGAAGACTCCGTCAGCCTTGGGAACAGAGAATATACCGTATTCCAGGCACCTCTTGACGGATTGTTCTTTTTCGCCCTTGTCGAACTGCCTAAACAGCGGAAAAAAAGCGCAACGGCAAGGGGTGCGGTCTCCCTGCTCGATCCGGCGACAGGCCTCTACTCATCTGAATACGCATCCATCCGCATTCCAGAGGAACTCAGCAGGGCTTTCCGTTACAGGAGGTGGCTCTGCGGCGTCCTTCTGGCCGTAGAATACACGTATATTCCCGGGCTGAACTACCAGGAAGAGAAGGAAAGCTCCTTCATTGAAGCCTTTTCCGCCTTCGTACGGGGTGCCATACGGGACAGTGACATGGCGTTCTATCTCGGCGACAGGAAAATACTTATTCTCCTCCCGGAAACCCCCCAGCAGGGAGCCAAGGACGTCAGCCTCAAGCTCATGGACCTGCCGGAATCCCTCGAGGAGCTCAAAAAATCGTTCCCGTTTTCCGTGGAGATCGAATACGGCTTTGTGTATTTCAGCGGAAATTACCCCATGACCAAAGACCAGTTCCTGGAAAAATTACAATCGAACCTTGGAGGAACCTCGGAATGAAAAGAAACCGAACCGCTCCTTTTCTCCTGTTCCTGTTCCTGTTCCTGTTCCTGTTCCTGTTCCTGTTCCTGTTCTGCTTTATTCCCGCCGGCGTCCTGCAGGCGGGAGCCGGGAACCTGGCCGGCAGCCTTTCCCTGGAAGAAAAAGCCGGCCAGATCATGATGTGCTATTTCGAGGGGCCGGAGCTCTCGCCGAATCTCAGGAAGATGATGGCCGACATGAAGATAGGAGGCGTTATTCTCTATTCGAGCCGGGGAAACATCGTTTCAACGCCCCAGGTGGCCGCTCTTTGCAGTGACCTTCAGTCTTTCGCTTCGTCATCGGGTTCATGGCCTCTCTTTATCGGGATTGACCAGGAAGGAGGTCTCATACAGCGGCTCACAGAGGGAGTCACCCGGTTCCCGGGCAACATGGCCCTCGGAGCGGCAAACGACGAAAATCTCGCCGCCAAAACAGCGGAAGTGATGGCAAGGGAACTTTCCACCCTGGGCATCAACATGAATTTTGCTCCCGTGGCGGACGTGAACAACAACCCGTTCAACCCGGTCATCGGCGTGCGCTCCTTCGGATCCTCCCCTGAATTGGTTTCACGCCTCTCCGGGGCGATGGCATCCGCCTTTGCAAGAGAAGGAGTCATCCCGTCGGCAAAGCATTTTCCGGGACACGGGAACACGGAAACAGACTCTCATTCGGGGCTGCCCCTTATTTCCTCCGCAAGGGACGAGCTTGAAAAAACGGAATTCCCGCCCTTCCGCACCCTTGTCGCATCAGGAGTGCCCATGGTCATGACGGCCCACGTGCTTGTGCCGGCTCTCGACCCGGAACTGCCTGCCACGCTCTCCCCTTCCATCCTCGGCATGCTCAGAAAGGAAATGGGTTTTTCCGGCGTCATAATCACCGATTCCATGGGGATGGGCGCCCTGAAACAGGGGAGGACCATCGCTGAGGCGGCCATAACGGCATTCAACGCCGGTGCGGATATTCTTCTTTTCGGGGCGGACAGGGGGTACGAGGAACAGGAGCATTTCGTCATTTTCGAGTCAATCCTGGAAGCCTGCAGGAATGGTACCATCCCCGCGAAAAGGCTCGATGAAGCAGTGGGAAGAATACTCGATCTCAAGACAGAAGCCGGTCTCTTCAGTGAGGAGAAAGGAACGCGGATCGACCGTATGCCGGATCCTGAAGGAGAAATGATTGCCGAGAGAGTCGCGGCCGAAAGCGTAACACTTGTCCGCAGCTGGAGAGAAGCAACGGAAAAAATAAAAACCGGGGGAAAGATCCCGCTGGTCTGGCCCGAAGAGCAGATAGCTGCAGCAGAAATTCTTGTTCAGGCATGCCCGTTTTTTACCCTTTTTGCCCTCCCCGGGAAACCGGGAAAGGAAGATATCAGGCTTCTGTCGGACAAAATCGGGAATCAGGAGGTGATTTTCGCAGCCGACTACGACTGCTGGAAAAACGAACATTGGCTCGACCTTCTGAGAACCCTTGGGCAGGATCGGTTATTCCTCCTCTCTGCCAGAACACCCTATTCCCTGCTCGCTCTTCCGGAAGCAAAAGGTTTTTTCGCGCTCTACAGCGACATACCCGCCACAATGAAGGCTCTCGGTCGAATCCTCAACGGGAATGCATCACCCAGGGGAAATCTCCCGGTGGAACTGCCGGGGCTGTATCCGCAGGGGTGGGGAGAGGAAAAATTCCGCACGCCTTCCCCTTAACCCGCAAGGATCATATTGCTGCCGTGGTGAAGCGAGGGCATTATGGAGACAGGAACCGCAGACTGGGCGAGAAACCAGGATCCGTCGTCGGTTTTGTCCCATACACAGGCTGAAGCCTTGGGGGAGCAGGTGCAGAGAGGACCGTCGCAGTACCAGTTTCCGTTGGCGTCTTTTATCCACATCATGGCGAAAACCTCCCGTAATTTAAACCTTTGTTTCTATTACGGGCTATTTATAACATTAGGATTCTAAATTGTCAACATGGGTTGATGTATTTTTTTTCTTTGAACTGATGTTCATTTTACATAGGGCAGGGTTTCCCCTTCCGGTGATTTCAGGGAGGGTACAAGGTACGTAACTTCCGGTACGGATGACTGACCCTGAAGGACATTGACGAGGATACGCCCAGCAGTAACGCCGAATTCAAAAGCCGGCCACTCAAGGGCATGCATCCCCCGGGGAGGACGCACGCCGGGCCTTGCGCAGAAAACCCCCTGCGGTTCGGCAGGGGGGGGCAGGTCCGTGCCGTCGAGCACGGAGAAAACCTGATCTTCTCCTTCTGCCCAGGGGTCGATCATCCGGGAAAGAAAGGGGAACAGAAGGGCTCCTCCTCCTTCCCTGTACCTCAGTTTAGCTGTTTTGCCCGCCAGGGTTTTCAGTCGCTCCATGGTCCTTCCAGGTGAAATAAGGACTGCCGGCGTATGAGGGAGGGAAAAGCCGGCGGTAACCAGGGGGGTGGAAGAAATCGCCCCCCGGGACTCATGACCGTGATCCTCCCTTCCTGCCCAGAGGATGCAATCCACGTGCCGTGCCTCAAGGGAGGGGAAAAGTTCTCCCGGGCAGAAGCCCGGAAGCTTGAGCAAAAGATCCAGGCCGGCCCGTGAGAGCACCCTGTTGAGGCCCTCCATAAAAGGCCCCGTGAGCCAGGGGTCCATTTCGTCAAGGACGAGAGCGGCAATCCCCGTTTTTCCTCCCGACAGGCTGCTTGCTGCAAGATCAAGCCTGTAGCCGAGTTCTTTCGCAATTTTCCAGACCCTTTCCCTCGTCGCCTGGGAGATGCGGGAGTCCCCCCGCAATGCCCTGCTGACCGTGGCCTTGTTCACACCGGCCAGGCGGGCGACGTCTTCCATGGTCGCCTTCGCCATTCCGCCGCCCCGCTATACGTCGAAGCAGGTTCCGCCGATGAACTCCCTGATTATGGAATTGTTGGGAATGTTTTCGGACGGAATCATGGGAATAAACCGGAGCATGGAAAGAAGCCGCTGGGCATCTCCGTAGACGGGAGACCCTTCCGGAACGGTGTGAAGAACAGGGTCGACGTAGGCCCGGAGCGCCGAGAGTTCGTAGGGAAGGGATGAATTGAACATGATATCCGCCCGTTTCTGGTAGGGGAAGACGTATTTCATGGCTCCCCTGATGACTTTGGGCCAGATGGTGAGGGTCGATTCCGCCGAATGCCCCCGGGTTCTGGAATCCCGGACAAGCCTTCTCAGAAGCCGGTTGTCGGTGGTGCTCGTCCTGTTGTGGTCGTCCAGGTAGACCCCGGTCAGGGGGGATACGAAAATTCCGTAGCGCTCCTCTTTCGGTATGACGTCGGTAATCCGGTCGTTAAGGCCGTGAATGCCCTCCATGATGAGAATATCCCTTGGCTGGAGGCGGACCTTCTTTCCGGGAAATTTTTTGCCTTCGATGAAGTCGAACTGGGGAAGAACGACCTCCTCGCCGGCGAGAAGGCGCCTCAGGTGGTCTTCGAGAAGCTCGAGTTCCAGGGCTTCGATAACCTCGAAATCGTAGTTGCCCTCCCCGTCCCTCGGGGTGTTCTCACGGTCAACGAAATAGTTGTCCATCGCCAGGGTGACGGGATTTTTACCGCAGACCTGGAGCTGGATCTTCAGCCGCTCCGACAGGGTGGTCTTCCCCGAGCCCGAGGGGCCGGCTATGGCGACAACCTTGACCTTAGGCCTGGAAGAAATTTCCTCCGCAATTCTTCCGAGATTTCGGGCATGGAAAGCCTCGGAGATGAGAATGACCTCGAGAGCCTTGCCCTCAGCAACTTTTTTGTGGAGGCTGTCCATGTTCCGAAGGTCGAGTACTTCAAGCCACCGCGCGTAGTCCAGGAACACCGAAGAAAGGTTCTTCGAGGCCCGGAAAGGAGGAAGGGCGGAAGGATAGTTGATCGTCGGGAACTGGAGCACCATCCCGGGACCGAGAGGCTTGAGATCGAAAAGCTTCAGATAGCCCGTGGACGGGGCGAGGGGCGCGTAGTAATAGCCGTATATATCGGCGCACCGGTACAGTTCCACCGGGTCGACCCCTGCCCATTTGAAGAGCCTCGCGACTTCGCAGCTCCCCTGCCGTTCGAAAATCTTCCGGGCTTTGTCAAGGGAGACGACTTTCCTGACGAAGGGAAGATCTTTGGATATCAGGTCTGCCATCATTGTTTTTATGGCCTGGAGATCATCCCCGGAAAGAGGTCCTTCCTGGTCCTCCCAGTAATACCCTTCACTGATGGAATGCCTGAGGACAATGTTTCGGCCCAGAGCTTTCCTGCAGGCTAGCACCAGCAGAAAGCTGAGGGACCGCCGGTACACTTCCATTCCTTCAAAAGACGAGGTATCGATGAACTCGACCTCAGCCGAGTCTTCGATGACCCAGTCCAGGGATCTGAGATAATTATTCACTCTCCAGGCTACGACAGTGTCGCCACCTTCGGGGCGGCTTTCGGAGAGAACTGCTTTGCCAGTGACGGGAACGTCGCTGGAAAACACGGGCCCGTGTTTCACATGGACGGTAAACGCCATGAAGACTCCTCCTCTCGGTTGGGAAAAAGGATGTTGCCTTGATGAATAAAGTAGATTATGCTGTATCTTATCATATTCCTATCAGCCTATTACACGGTGAGGAGAAACCCATGGAGAACGGAAGAGGAAAAACGAAGATTTACGATCAGGTCGTTGAAACGGTAAAAAAAATGATCGCCGATGGAATCCTGCCCCAGGGATCGGCCCTTCCTCCGGAACGGCAGCTCATCGAGGAACTCAACGTGAGCAGGAGTTCACTCAGGGAGGGGTTCCGGATACTGGAAATGATGGGCTTTATCGAAAGCATCCCCGGGAAGGGGCGTTTCGTGCGCAGGTCAAGGGGTGAGGGGAGCAGCACAGGAAAGGTGCCTCTTCAGGACGAGGCGATCCTGGAACTGGTGGAGGCCAGGCTCGTTCTTGAACCCGCCATCGCGGTGGAGGCTGCCAAGCATGCGTCGCCTTCCGACCTGACGAGGATCAGGCGGATCCTCACAAAAACGGGAAAAGACGTGGAATCCCTGGAACACCGCGCCCAGTGCGACTACGATTTCCACCTTGTCCTTGCCGAGTCCACCCACAACTTCATCTTCGTCAATATCGTGAAGATGACCTTCAACCTCATCATGGCCACTCACGAACGAATCTACGCGCTCCTCGACGATAAGGAGATTTTCCTGAGAGAACACGAAGACGTGTACGACGCCATCGTCGTAAGGGACCTGGACAAGGTAACCAGGCTCATGACCGCTCATGTCCAGAGGGTGTACCGTACCCTCCAGAACGGAATCGCCCTTGAGGGAATCCGGGAGATCTGACGATCTCCCGTTCCCTGCTTTCCTTCAGAAGGTCCACTCGAAATCGGGCAGTCCTTCCGCGAGGAGCCTTCTTTTTATGTCGGCCCCGATTTCTTCAAGGGCCTTTCCGGTTCTGCCTTCACACCGGGTAACGATCACGGGCTGGGTGTTCGAGGCCCTGATCAGGCCCCATCCCGCCGGGTAGAGTATCCGCACCCCGTCCACAGTGATGGCTTCATGATCGTGCAGCGCCTTGTCACGGATCGCATTCACCACTTCGAATTTTTCTTCGTCGGCGCAGTCGATCCTTATTTCCGCCGTGCTCAGGTAGACGGGGACATGGGAAACCATGGCCGAAAGGCTCTCCGTGCCGTGGGAAAGCATCCGCAGGAGCCTTCCCGCCGCATAGAAAGAGTCGTCAAAACCGTAATACTCGTCCGCGAAGAAAAAATGGCCTGACAGTTCACCGGCGAAGACGGCGCCGATCTCCTTCATCTTCGCCTTGATGAGGGAGTGCCCCGACTTCCAGAACAGCGGCTTTCCTCCAAGCCTGAGAATTTCATCCACAAGGGACTGGGAGCATTTAACCTCAACTATGGCTTCCGCTCCCGGGTGCTTCGGAAGGATCTCCTCCCAGAAAAGAGCCATGAGGATATCCCCCCAGATCATCTCTCCCCGTTCGTCCACCACTCCCAGCCTGTCGGCGTCGCCGTCGAAGGCGATGCCCAGGTCGGCCTTTTCCCTGACGACGGTTTCCATGAGCGAAACGAGGTTCTCCCTTTTCTGCGGATCGGGGTGGTGGTTCGGAAATGTACCGTCCGGCTTTTCAAAAAGCGAAACCACCGAACACCCCAGGGACTCGAGAAAGGAGCGGACATGAAGGCCGGCGGTTCCGTTTCCGCTGTCGGCCACAACCTTGAGTTTCCTGGGACCCAGGGAGATCTTCGACCGCAGCATCTCCAGGTACCTGCCGGAAATATCGGCTGTTTCCACCCTGCCTTCAGGGGAACCTTTCTGAAGGTCGTCCTCAAGAATCATCCGGAGTATCTCCCGAATTTCGTCGCCATAGAGGGTGGAGGTTCCATAGGCAAGCTTGAGCCCGTTCATGTCTTTTGGATTGTGGCTCCCGGTTATCATTACCCCTCCCCCGAGGGAAAGTCCCGGTATGCTCCAGTAGAGAATAGGCGTGGTTACCGTCCCGAGCCTGACCACGTCAAGCCCGGCCCAGGTAAGGCCGCGCACCGCAGCCTTCTCTATTCTTGCCGTGGAGAGCCTGACGTCTCCTCCGACGGAAACCTTGTCCACGCCGCGGCGGCGGAGCCAGGTGCCGAAGGCCTTTCCTACGGCTTCCACCACCGGGTCGGAAAGATCCGTATCAGCGACGCCGCGGATATCATATTCGCGAAAAATGACAGGTGAAATTTGCATATACGATCCTCCTTTGTGTACACTCTATTTGTGCCCCGGAGCCTGAGACTGTATTATAATTGACCGGCATCAATTCACTGACAAGAAGAAGCCCGATGAAGGGCAAAAGGAGCTTATTTCATGAATGAAATTGCCATCATCTCCCCCATTGCCGCTGTCATCCTTATCGGGTGGGTTTTCACCGAGTTCGGCATCATCCCCAGGAGCACGTTCAGGGAAAACAACAAGATACTCTACTGGCTTTCCATCCCAGCTCTTCTCATCCGGCTCACGGCCAGGGCGGACCTTACGGCTGCGGGGAACCTGAACCTTCTGCCCGCGGTCCACGCAGGCTATCTTATCATGCCCCTTATTGCCTGGGCCGCAGGGAGGCTTGCCGGCGAGGAAAGAAACCGGCTTGCCATTTCCGCACTGGTCTCCATGCGGTCGAACCAGGTTTTCATGGGCATTCCCGCTGTTTCAATAGCCTTGGGTTCACAGGGACTCGAGAGCCTCTCCCTGTATTTCGCCATGAGCCTTGTAGGCTACCACATGATTTCCATCGCTGCCTCCCAGATTGTCCTCTCCGGGGGAATATCTCCGAGGTCCATTCTCAACTCGGCCAGGAAACTCGCCGCCAACCCCATGGTGATCGCCTGCTTCGCAGGAATCGGCTTCTCCCTGGCAGGGGTGAACGAATTCCCCCGCCCGGTGGATGTCACCCTGAAAGTATTGGGCGATATCGGGACGGGCATGGCACTCCTTGCCGTGGGAGCGGGGCTTTCTTTCCGGTCGGTTCCCTCCATGCTCAGGAAAACATGGAGGGATACGCTGATCAAGCTTGTGGTTCAGCCTGCTGTGGTGTGGGCGTTCTTTCTTCTATGGCCTGTGGACCCCATAATGGTGAAAGTGGTGGTCTTCGTGTGCGCCATGCCTGTGGCGGTGAATTCTCTCGTGGTTGCCCAGGGAATGGGAATGGACGACCAGTATGCGGGGGAAGTGATTGCCGTGACAACCGTCCTTTCGGCAATCACCCTTCCCTTCTGGATCAGGGTGCTGGGAATATAACCTCTTTTCAGGGAGTTTTGCGCCAGAGCAGAACTCCCTTCTCCACAACAGGGGCGACCTCTCCCCGCTTCCTCAGCCATGAAAGATGAGCCCCTACGGCAGCGCTGTTGAGAACGTATTCACTCACCGACATGGAAAGGGAAAAACGGTCCGCAAGACATTTGAGTATTTCCTCCCTGCTTGCCGGCTCTCCGCAGCAGTCAAGAACCGCCTCGCTCACCCGAAGCAGCCCCTTACGGTTGGCCTCGGCAAGAGGGAGAATATTCTCAGTGGCGGGTGCGTGACTTGGAACAAACCAGGCGGCTTCTGTCCCGGTCAGCCGGTCGATGGTTTCCAGGGCCGCTCCCACATCCAGGACGAACATGACGGCGTATTTTTCGATAAGCTCGGCCGAGAAGACGGAGTCAGCCACGAAAAGGACATCATCGGGAGTCCGGAGGCCTATCATGTCGAGAAAATGCCCCGGCAGCGGGACGGCTTCCAGCCCCGACTCATCAAAGATTCCCCTGTTTCCGATGACCATGTCCACTTCCGACGGTTTTGCCTGGAGGAACTTGTTTCCCAGCTCCGCAAAGGGGAAGGCCGACCAGAGCAGAAGAGGTTCGAGGAACGGGTTTTCCATGACCACCGATTCAAGTTCCGTCGCCGCCACCGAACAGCCTGTCCTCTTTCTCAGGAACGCGTTTCCTCCGCAGTGGTCCGCATTGGAATGGGTCGTCACAATTCTCCGGAGGGGAATGTTCCTCTCCTCGAGCAAGCGTGCTATTTTTCTTCCCGCCTCGTCATCAAGACCGCTGTCAACGAGCCAGACCCCCTCATCGGCCAGATAGAGTCCCACGTTGACTCTTCCCGGAATGTACTCCGTTGCAGCACCAAGCTTTACTGTTTCCATAAGGACGTCCCCCTTTTCCGGATCCTGCTTTTATTGTGAGGCAAACGAAAAATGTTGGCAATACCCCTTGCACAGTACGGACCATGTGCTATAATTTCTTCATCTTTGGTACGGACCATTTTTAAATCTTTATCCTGCAGCAAAGGAGATGCATCATGGAAAAGACGACGCTCGAACTGAAAGGCAGCAAAGGCGCATCCCGGGACGATTCTTCCGATACTTTCAACAACCAGATGTCAGACCTGAATCACGATACCTATAAGTCCCGGTACGATCAGTAGAAACAGCCGCCCCCAGGGGCGGTTTTTTCTTTGACGTTCCCTCCGGTTGCGTTATAATGTTCCAGTTAAACAGGAGGTGACGGGTGTGTCAAACAACGAAACTATCCCTTCAGATTCTTCCGCTTCTCTGCCCGCAATTGAAGTGCGGGGTCTTCATAAATCTTTCGGCAGCCTGTCCGTTTTACGGGACATTTCTCTTTCTGTAAGGGAAGGGGAAGTTGTTTCCGTTATCGGTCCCAGCGGCTCGGGGAAAAGCACCCTGGCGCGGTGCATATGCAGACTGGAAAAAATCAACGCCGGAGAGATTTATCTTTACGGGAAGCGGACCGACGGTTCCAGCCATTCAAACCGTGATATCGCCCGCCTGGTGGGCATGATTTTCCAGCAGTTCAATCTCTTCCCCCATCTATCGGTCCTCGATAACCTCACGCTGAGCCCCATCCGCATTCTCGGCCTTTCCAGGGAGGAAGCGTCGGAGAACGCCATGGCCCTTCTGAAAAGGGTGGGACTGGAAGAAAAGAGAAACTCACGGCCGAGCGAACTCTCGGGAGGCCAGTGCCAGAGGGTGGCCATTGCCAGGGCCCTGGCAATGAATCCCAAAATCATGCTGTTCGACGAGCCGACCAGCGCTCTCGACCCCGAGCTCGTGGGTGAAGTGCTCGATGTTATCGCCGGACTCGTCGATTCAGGAATGACCATGATGATCATCACCCACGAGATGATGTTCGCCAAGGAAGTATCCGACAGGGTGCTCTTTATGGCCGAAGGCAATATCGTCGAGCAGGGACACCCGAAAAAGATCTTCTCCTGCCCGGAACTTCCCCGGACCCAGCTCTTTCTCCAGAGAATGCTCGTCCACTTCGGGAAAGAGCTTACCGAAGGAGATGAAAAGGAGGCATGCCGGCATGACGCTTGATTTTTCCGCCATCGTCCCCTATCTCCACATGCTGCTTACCGGAGCGAAGGTGACTATACAGGCATCCTTCCTTTCGGTATTGTTCGGGGCCCTGCTGGGCATTTTCGTCGGCGCCCTCAGGGTGGTTCCCCTGGCGCCGGTCAGGTCCATAGCAGCTACCTATATTTATATTATCCGGGGTACGCCCCTTCTGATCCAGCTCTTCCTTATTTATTTCGGACTCCCCTCCCTCGGCCTGAATCTGCCGGCCTTTACCGCCGGTATAATCGGCCTTTCCATCAATTCTTCGGGATACGTGGGCGAGATTGTCCGGGGAGGAATCGAGGCTGTACCGAAGGGGCAATGGGAGGCCTCCAAGGTGCTGGGTCTTTCGTACCTGAAGACCATGCGCTTCATCATCCTTCCCCAGGCCATCAGGAACATGCTCCCCGCCATAGGGAACGAATTCGTCACACTCATAAAGGAGTCTTCCCTGCTGTCCACCCTTGCCATAACGGAACTGACCATGGTGGGCCAGCAGGTGAGAAGCGTCACCTATGCTTCCTTCGAGACATTCATCGTGGTGGGAATAATTTACCTGGTTCTTACGAGCGTTACGAGTTTCTCTCTTCAATACGTGGAAAAGAAATGGAAAGTCAGCTGAAAGGAAGAGCTTTCCCGAAGCCGGTGCAAAAAACAGGAGAGAGGCTTGAAAGCCTCTCTCCTGTTTTTTTACAACATTCTCGTTCCCTGTGCCGCAGTCCGCTGGGCGTACCGTGTTCTTTCCTTTTCCGCACCCAGGCCGTCAAGGTATCCCCAGGAGGCCATGACAATCTCCCGGATGGAAAGCTTTCTCCGTTCCCGCATTTCATTCCAGAGGGCAATGGGAAGGAACATCCATATGCGGAAAGCAGAATCAGGGCCTTCTCCGCCGAAATCGGAAAGGATGAGGTACCCGGACTTGCTGTACAGCACCACCGGCCGGGAGGACTGGGAGTTCATCCTTTGCAGGTCGTCAAGGGAGAACGCAAGCCCTTCCATCTCCTCGATATCCTTTTTTCCGGGGAGATCTGTCAGGGAAAACCAGATCTTCGGCGGCTGGGTTACGCCCTCGAATACATCCGCCGCGCTCTTCATCCAGGTCTTGACCCTGGAGACGGCTTCATAATCATTCCTGAAAAGAGCAAGCCGAATGGCCCAGTACGCCATCTTCGCCGTGCCGTCTTTTTCCAGAACATCATAGAAGGCTTCTTCATTCTGAAGAAATTCTCCCTCTCCCAGAAGGTGTTCCTCCCCGATGAGCCCCCTGAGAATAAGAGCCGAAGGCATGTGTTCGCCCGGAGGAGGCATTTGCCCTGAAAGGCATGCTTTCAGCTGAGAAACGACATCGGCGGAAATGGTCACCTTCTCCACTTCGCCGAGCAAAAGGGTCTTCGGCTTCCCCTCGTATAGAAAGACTTCCGTGGATTCGTCCGTGCAGAGCTTCCCCAGTGTCCAGCGTTCATAGTTCTTCATGGTCGCGGAACCCACGAGATACCTGTTGTAGGGGAGAAGAAGGAGGACCCTCTGAAACGGCCCATCGGGCAGGCCGTCAACAGTCATGCCGTCAGGAAGGCGAGCGATGTTTCCTCGCGACATGAGCTCGAATATCATGACCATCCCCTCCTCTTCTGATGTTTTGTATTAGAGTAGCATCAAAAGATCGGAGTATCAAGGGAAAAATACGGAACAGGACTAGTTTCGCAGGCTTCATTCCTATTTCTGTCCGGGCATTTTACTTCCACCGCCTGTGAAGCCAGAGCCACTGTTCAGGGAAAGGGCGGATCATTTCTTCAATTGCCCTGTTCATGCGGAGCGTGTTTTCCTGAATGGCGCTGTTCCTGTCGGTACCTTCCGCCATGGGAACCGGTGGGGAGATGACCACCCTGTGCCGGAAGGGGGCAAGCCTGTAGGACACCACCGGAACGACGGGTACCCCTGCCATGTGAGCTATGGCTGCCGGGCCTCCCGCCGTATAGCACATCCGGCCGAAAAAGGGGCCGTGCACACCGGTGGAATTCCATGCCTGGTCAGGAAGAAGACCGAGAAATCCTCCCCGTTTCGCGAAGCGGACCGCATCCTTCATTATAAAATGCTTCTCGATGGTTCCCACTCCGAGCGCAGCCCGGTAGGTTTCAATCAGTTCGGAGAGATTCGGGTCGTCCGGGTTCCGGACCACTGCCGTCAGGGGATAGCCCGACTGGGCGAGCCATCCCGCCAGGAGTTCCCAGTTTCCCACGTGGCCGGTCAGGATTATGGCTCCCCTGCCGGAGTCACGGAGATTGTCGAGGATTTCTTTCCCCTCGGTTTCCACAACCCATGAGTGAACCCTGGCGGGGTCCGAGACAAGGGAGAGATATTCGGCCACCATCCAGGAGATGTGCCGGTAACATTTTCGTACCGTTTCCTTTCTCCATGTTTCTTCGGAGTCCGGAAAGGCCAGCCGGAGGTTTTCGAGAGCCACCTTCCGTCTCGGGCGGATGAGCCTGAGACCTCCGGAAAAAAAGGATGCCACCGCCGTGGCACGCCAGCCCGGCCTGATCCATTTCCTTATACAGTCGAGTACGGCGGCCCTACCTTTCACCGTTCTCCCCCGGAGAGGGAAAGGTACAGGTTTTCCAGCTTCTTCGCACCCTTTTCAGGAGTGAACTGCTCGGACACATGGCGCCGGGCGGCAGCTGAAGCGGCCCGTCCCCCTTCGCCGGCGAGCAGGGTGACAGTCCTTCGTTTTTCTTCGATTCCTGCGTCAGGATCAAGATGGACATAGCCGTCCTTCCCGAGGAGTTCATCCATGACGGGCGACCGGGGGGCTGCCGTCGGGACGCCCATAAGGGCGCCGTTCGCAGAAAGAAGGGCAAGAGAGGGAACCGGGTTTTCCACGAGGAGCATGGTCCTGCCCGAAGAGAGGTACTGCATGGCCTCTTCTCCTCCCCGGCCGAGGAGACGGAAGTCCGCCCCCATATTTGTGAGAAGGGAAGAATAGTCACTTTCTCCGGAGGTCTCTCCCGCGAAAAGGCACAAAAGGGATTCGTCCCCGGGAGAAGCTTGTCCCTGGGTTTCTCCTCCCCAGTTCACCTTGATCTCGAAAGCGGGGGGAATATAGGTTTCCCCCCCGGAGCACTCGGTGGCTGAGAGCACTGTGGGATGACCTTTCCATTCTGTTTTAAGGGAAAAGCGGGTGTGGACGGTTCTGGCCCTGAGCCGGACCAAGCCCCACCAGGAGGGAGGGGTTCCCCACAGATGCCACAGCCTTCCCTTTGTACCGGCCGCCGCTGCCCGCTCCATGGTGTGCATGGAATGCCATGAGAGAAGTCCGGGAATGTTCAGGAGATCCGTTCCCGCCCCCGAATAGGCATGAAGAATCGCCCCGCTTCGGATCAGCGCCCTGGCAAGCGTTCCCGCAACTGAAGCTTCCCAGGGCAGGAGGGATCCTCCGATGTACCAGCAGCATTCGATCTTCGCCATTTTCATTCCCCCCTGCCGTGACGGTTTACCGGAAAAGAACCATAAAAAATCGTTTTTTCCCCAGCCGGAGAAAGAGATACCGGTCGCCCAGCACGTCTTCTTCTTTCACCGGGCGGCTCTCGTCTGACTCCCGTTCGCCGTTTACGTAGAGTCCGCCTCCCTTGATCAGGCGGCGGGCTTCGCTTTTCGAAGGACAGGCGCCAGCGGACGCCAGAAGATCCACCAGGGGAAGAGAAAACTCTCTTGAAGCCTCCCCCGTGGGGACTTCCGCCGATAGGGTCCGGAGCATTTCGTCAGACAGTTCCCTGGGCTCGAAGGAATCCCCGAAGAGGATCGAACTGGCCTTCTTCACCGTTTCCGCGCTTTCGGCGCCATGAACAATGGTGGTAACTTCGTAGGCCAGGCGTCTCTGGGCTTCCCGGCGCTCCGGAGATTTTTCGTGAAGGGCCATGATTCCGGAAATTTCGTCGAGAGGCAGGAACGTGAAAAGCTTCAGCAGCTTTTCCACCGACTGGTCCTCCACATTCATCCAGAACTGGTAGAACTTGTAGGGCGAAGTCCTGGCAGGGTCAAGCCACACGGCACCTTCTTCCGTCTTTCCGAATTTTGTTCCGGAAGACGTAAGAAGAAGGGGCTGGGTTGCCCCGAAGGCTTCTCCCCCTGTTTTTTTCCGGATCAGATCCACACCGGAAATGATGTTGCCCTGCTGGTCGTTTCCGCCCATCTGGAGCCTGCAGCTGAAGTTCGAGAAAAGATGGAGGAAATCGTAGGCCTGGAGCAGAACGTAGGAGAATTCCGTGTAGGAAATGCTTTTCTCCGGATCTTCAAGACGGCTCCTGACGTATTCCCTTGCAATCATGGAGTTGACCGAGAAGTGCTTCCCCACATCCCGGAGGACTTCCAGGAAAGTGAGCTTTCCGAGCCAGTCGTAATTGTTGATCAGGAGAGCGGAGTTTGCCCCGCAGTCGAAATCGAGAAAAGAGGCGAGCTGCTTTTTCACTCCTTCAAGATTTTCCTTCACTTTTTCAATGGTCAGCAGGTTTCTCTCCTTGCTTTTTCCGGAAGGGTCACCGATGAGTCCCGTTCCCATGCCCGCGAGGGGTATGGGCCTGTGGCCGCATCTCTGAATCCATGCGAGGGCCATTATGGGGATCAGGTGACCCACGTGGAGGCTGTCCGCCGTAGGGTCAAACCCGACGTAGGCGGTGACCATCTCCCGGCGGAATAAGGCCCCGAGCTCTTCATCATTGCTGCACCATTCAATGTGTCCCCTTTCCCTGAGGACCTGTAGCGCGTCTGAAAACATAGTACTCCCTCCTGATCGTATCCCCGCTCCCGGTCTGAATGCCCCCGGTCGGGTTTCTATCGTTTGCCCTCCGCTGATGACGGGCTTTTCGTCCATTCGAGGATGCCTTCTCCCGGGGAGGGCATGATTACTGTCAGTGTCCCCGCTTTTTCAAGCACTTCCGATGCCCGGAGCACCGTTTTCATATTCACGCCCGCGCTCCGCCCCATTTTTTCAACGATCTTCCCCGTCCTTGCCAGGCTCCGTATGGCTTCCGCAAGAGCGGGCCCGTCGAGGAAAGCCCAGAAAACAGCCCGTTTTCCTTCCTTCATCAGGGGAACGAAGTCGGTGATTTTCTTTTTCTTTTCGGGTTTCAGATGGTCCCGGTCAATAACCCCGATCCTGAGCATTTCCTGATTCCCCGCGCACACAATGGAGAAAGGTATGGAAGCGGTTCCTCCCTCGGGAAATCCTTCAAGTTTTTCCACAGCCGGGACAAGGGAACTCCACTCCCGGTTCCAGAAGGAATTTGCAAAATCCGTTCCGGCACTCCCCCTCCCCGGGAGCTGAAAGAGGATCCCCGGCAGAGAGAAGACTAGCAGTTTTCCTGTTCCGGCCAGAGAGGCCATTACGGGCCCGGCCGAGAGTTCATTCAGCTCTTTCCCTCCGATGCCGACTGTTTCCGAAAGGCTCCATTCACCAGCGCCGGCCTTTCTGAAGAGAGGTGCCGGTATTTCCGGCAGGCTGATTCCAAAGGATGCTATAAAGGGTTCAGGCGCAAGAAACCTGTCGTCCCAGGTTACAGGGGAAATTTTGGCCGGCATTCCGGGGCTTGAAAAAATCTCCAGACCGTCGGTTTCCCATTTCAGCCGGCCCCCTGAACGGTCACCCCTCCAGGCTGCCGTCACCGAAATCCCTCCCGGTTCGACGGGAATGCCCTCTTCCGAAGCAAAATGAGAGGCAAGCCCGCCGTCGAAGAACAGAAAATGATTGGGCCACCGTTTTTCCACGGACCAGGAAACATTCATCCCTCCGGTACCCTTTTCAAGGAGAGCGATCATGGCATGTACCCTTTCGGGCGCGGACCCGACGAGCGTCACGCCATCCCTCCCGCAGAAGTACAGGGGGAAAAGAGGGGACGGTCCGCCCTTCAGCTCGAAAAGCCCGGCAATATCGCCGGATACTTCCGCACCTTTCAGCGGGGAGTTCCAGCTTTCAGGGAGTGTTCCCCGGGCGATGCTTTCCGATTCCTCCCCGCTGAAACGGAGCACACCGTCAACCAGGAGGCGTCCCCGTTCCAGGGAAAAAAGCACAGCCGTATCTTCCGCTTTCGCAAGAAAAGGGAAAAGGCTCCGCAGTCCCCTGAGAACCGGAGCGGCTTTCCCTGATTCCCCGGGAAGTGATGTCGGCGGCAATGATGAAAAACTATCCCCCCGGGCTTCGATGAACAGGAAAGGAACCCCCTCGCCGGGCAGGGGAATTGCCGCAGGCAGTTTTTTACCTTCGGGCACGCTTCCGGCAAGGGAAAAGAGCATTGCAGCCAGGGCGAGAGCCCCTAGAAAAGCAACTGCCCGCCGTATCATGTATTGGCCTCTCTGCGTCTATCAGCCATCTTCAGACCGGACAAGGCTACACCTTTTTGGCCGACATTTTCCTCCTGGCCGTTTCAAGAAGAATCCTGGAGGACTGCAGCAGGGGAAGAATGTCTTCATCTTCCTTGCCGGGAGCTGATTCCCTCAGGCCGGAAGCCAGGGTCAGAATCTCGGTGAGAACTGACGGAACTTCCTCACCCCTGAGAAGCACGGGCTGTTCGGGAAGTTTCACCGCTTTGGCGGCTCCGTTGGGTTCGAGCTGGATTTCCTGCCCGGCCGAAGGAACGGCAGATTTCATCCCCGCCTTTTCAAGTGTCTGTGAGAAGGCGAGAGAGGATTCAGGTTCGCCGTGGGTGATGAGGAAGAAGGGTGACGTGGTAAAGTTCGCCGCCCAGGCGAGGAGGTCGTCCCGGTCTGCGTGGGCCGAAAAGCCGTTGATGGTGTGTATTTCCGCCTTGACCGCCACGTCCTCGCCTGCGATGCGGATATTTTTCTCTCCTTCGACGATCCTGCGGCCGAGGGTACCCCTGGCCTGGTAGCCGACAAAAACAATATGGTTTTTGGGGTCCCAGATGCCGTGCTTCAGATGGTGGACGATCCGTCCTCCGTTGACCATTCCGCTGCCGGCAACGACCACGCCGTGCCGCACTTCGTTGATGGCCCTGGAATCATCGACGCTGGTGACATATTTCAGTTTTCCGGGGGAAAACGGATCTTTTCCTTCGCTCACATACTGCTGGATCTCCGAAGAAAGGAGGTTCATGTGCTTTCTGTAGATTTCCGTCGCTTTGACACCCATGGGGGAATCAAAGAATATGGGGACAGTTTCGCCCAGAATCCCCTCGTCCTTGAGAAGGGAAAGTTCGTACAGGACTCTCTGGGCCCTGTCCACAACGAAACTTGGAATAAACACCTTCCCCTTGCTTTTCAGCACCTTGGTGAAGACTTCCCGGAATTCCTCCCGGCTTTCGGCATTGCTCCTGTGGAGCCTGTCGCCGTAGGTGGATTCCATGACCACGTAGTCAGCGTCCGTAATGATCGCCGGGTTTCGTTCCATGACCGTTTCCTGGGGGCCAAGGTCCCCGCTGAAGACGATTTTGACTTCCTTTTCGTCTTCTGCAAGCCAAACTTCGAGGATAGCGCTCCCGAGAATGTGCCCCGCATCCCGAAACCGGACGGACACGCCTGGAGCCACTTTTATCCTGTCGTCATAGCTGGAGGCGGCAAGGTGCCGTATGGCCTGGTCCACATGTTCCGCGCTGTAGAGAGGCTCCACGGGGTCGAGCCCCTTCCTGGAATTCTTTTTTGTCTTCCATTCCGCTTCTTCCTTCATAAGATTGGCGGAATCATACCAGAGCACTTTCACCAGTTCGAGGGTGGGAAGGGTGGCGAACACTTTCCCCTTGAAGCCTTCCTTTACCAGGAGAGGAATCCTGCCCGAATGGTCCATGTGGGCATGGGTGAGAAGGACTGCGTCAAGGCTTCCGGCAGCGAATGGAAAGGATTCGCTGTTTTTCCTTTCGTCGTCCTTTCCCTGGAAAATGCCGCAGTCTACGAGTACCCTGCTTGCTCCGCACTCTATAAGATAACTGGATCCGGTCACTTCTCCGGCGGCGCCGATGACTTTCAGCAACATCGAAAATTCCTCCTTTTTTGCGAAAAGAGCGCTGCGTCCGTTGGTTTTCCGGTCACACCGCCGCTGCTTCAGGTATATCGGGCATGACACACCGCACGAGGGCACCATTTCCGGGAACGGATTCCACTTCAAGCCTTCCTCCGACGAGCATCATGCGCTCAAGCATGTTGGCGAGCCCTCTGTGTCCTTCCACCCGAAGCGTTTCATAATTCATGTCGGGCTCAAATCCTTTCCCGTTGTCATGAAACTCGAAGACAACGGCCTCCCCCTTCCGGAATACCTCAGCCCGCATTTCCGTCGCCTGCCCATGCCGGACAGCATTGGAAACCCCTTCCTGAAATATCCTGAACAGGGAGAGCAGCCGTTCTCTTCCCAGTTCCACCGAATCATCCACATCCATGGAGATAAAAATATTGTAATGCCGGGCCAGGCGGTTGGCCAGTTCCGTCATCGCCTGCTCAAGGCCGAGGTCGATCCATGGGGGGGAAAGTTCATCGCACATTTCCCTCAGTTCCCTGACAACGACCTGGGCAGTCTCTTCGGCAATGGCAAGGTGGCGGTGCATTCCTTCGCCGTTCCCCGCCATTCGGGACAGGCGGATCTGCTGGATCATGGCGGTGATGTTCTGGATGGGGCCGTCATGAAGCTCTCTGGCTATGCGGGATTTTTCCCCCTCCTGGACCCGCACGATGTCATTCACGTACCTGTTCCTCAGGAGGGTTCGTTCCACGGCGGTCCTTGCAAGTCTGTAAAGGACGGTTCTCAGACTTCCGATTTCGCTGACCGCCACAGGGTCGGGAAGAGCGGGCAGATCTTTGCCCCACCGGAGGGTTTCGATCTCCTCCACGAGGTCCCTGAGAGGAACGATGAGCCATTTCCATAGGGCCCACAGGGCAAGAAGAATGCCGACCGCCATGAGAAGGATCAGGATGGGCCAGAGGCGCCCTACCCGCACCAGGGGTCCGAGGAGCTGATCCCAAGCCACTGCGGCGATGACGTACCGGTCTCCGCCGCTTACGGGGTTCACCGCGATGGTATAAAGATTGCCCTCCCTGTCTTTTATCTCCACTGCACGGCCGATCGGAATGTTCGGCCGCCAGATGGCTGCAAGATTGTCTGCTCCCGGAGAGGAGAAAAGGATTCTTCCGTCAGCTGCGACCACTGCAACCCATCCTGGAAGGGACGGCCCCCAGGTGAAGACCCTGAACCTCCGTATTTCTATAGACGTGAGCTCACTCCCCCATTTCCTGGTCTCTATTCCGGCGAGCCTTGAGGCCACGTTTTCCGCCATGTCCTGTACATAGGAGCGGGCCACCGACTCCATGGCCCATTCGTGCTGCATCAGGCCGAAACCTGAGACCAGGAGCACCGCAAGAGCAGGCAGAAGGATAGCGAAGGTTATGATCAGGAGGAGGTGACGCCTCATTCAAGCAATTCCTCGAGGGTTACGACGCCGTACTTCAGCGCCAGGAGAAGGGCTTCAGTCTTGTTTTTCGCCCCCAGTTTGTCGTAGATGGAGGCAAGGTGGGTTTGTACGGTCCGCTCGCTGATAAACAGCCGGGCAGCGACCTCCTTGCTCGACAGCCCCTTCGAGGCGAGTATGAGGACTTCTCTTTCCCTGGCCGAAAGGGCTTCTGGGGCGAACTCTCTTTCACCGACAGCGGAGGCCACTTCCGAGTCAAGGTAGAAGCCTCCCTTGGCAACGGTGGAAATGGCCCTGGAAATTTCTTCGGGCGTGGCGGTCTTGAGAATGAATCCCCGTGCTCCGGCCCTGAGCGATGCCAGAACATACTGCTGGGCGTCGTAGGAAGTGAGCATGACCACAGAAACCGGAAGGGACGACTCTTTCACCTTCCTGGCCACGGCGACACCGTCTTCACCGGGCATGCGGATATCAAGAAGGGCCACGTCAGGCCGAAGCTCGTCGATCAGTCTCCATGCCTCGTGCCCGTCTTCCGCCTCTCCGACCAGTTCGACTGAACTCTCCTGGGCCAGGTAGGCGGAAATCCCCGCCCTCGTCAAAGGGTGGTCATCGGCAAGTACAACACGTATGGGCATCGTTTTCATCTCCTTCCATGCTTTTTCGTCCCCCTGGAGAAATAGCTGAAATCCGGTGTGTGATCATACCAGCCCCGGAGGGGCATCCGCATCGGCAAAGCCGCCTACCGCCAAGCCGGTGGAACGGCGTGAAACCAGTTTCTAGGCCTCGCTGCCGAGGCCGATTTCCGCCTCAACCTCCCTGAGGGCCAGGATGACCCACTCGATGACGGTATCCAGGGGCATGGGTATCATTTCCGCTCCCTTGACGATGAGGTCCCGGTCCACACCCCTGGCAAAGGCCTTGTCCTTCCATTTTTTCTTCACCGATTTGACTTCGAGGTCCATGACCGATCTGCTGGGCCGGACCAGGGCCGCGGTGATGACAAGTCCCGTCAGCTCGTCCACTGTGAAGAGCACTTTTTCCATGTCGCTTTCCGGCCTGACGTCGGAGCAGATGCTCCACCCGTGAGCGAGGACGGCCCTGGAGATCTCCTCCGGGTAACCTGCATCGGCAAGCCACCCGGCCCCTTCATGGGTATGCTTCTCCGGGTTCTCCTGGGTGATTTCCCAGTCAATATCGTGAAGCAGCCCTGCAAGTTTCCATTGTGCAACATCGCCTCCCATCCTGGAGGCAAAAAAACCCATGGTGGCTTCTACTGCGAGGGCATGCTTGATATGGCTGTCTTCCTTGTTGTATTTCCTCAGAAGTTCAAGAGCCTGGTTTCGTGAAATGTCCATCGTGTTTCCTCCTCGGAGTTTATTGTAACGCCGGTTGAAACAGCCCCTCGAGCAGGGGGGAAACCATGGAAAAAACGTTTTCCGGCAGTCTGTCCACCGTGACTGCCGCATCCGCTCTCATGGTCCTGGCCAGTTCGTCAGGGTAGGGGTGAACGTACACCACCCTCCGGATTCCGGCGTTGAGTATCGCTTTCGTGCAAAAGGAACAGGGTTCATGGGTGCAGTATATGGCCGCGCCAGCAGTGCTCGTTCCCACGGAGGCGGCCTGGGCGATGGCGTTCATTTCGGCATGGGATCCCCGGCAGATTTCGTGCCGTTCCCCCGACGGTATTCCGAGTATCGTCCGGAGACAGCCGACTTCGCCGCAGTGGGGCAACCCCTTGGGGGCACCGTTGTATCCCGTGCTGATAATATGGTTGTCCCTCACGATCACGGCACCCACGCGCCTCCGCAGGCACGTGCTTCTCGAGGCCGCCACCCCGGCTATCATCATGAAGTAAAGATCCCATTCCGGCCGCTGAATAGTCATGTCTCATCCTCCGTTTTTCCATCGATTCCGATTATAGCACCCGGAAAAGCTCTTTCTCTCCAACTCTCCCGGGCATGTGGAGATTCTCACCGCTATAATGGTATGATACTGAAGCTTATTCCATTACCCGGACGTATATTCCCGGGCAAAAAGGAGCCCCTATGCTTTTTTTCCGTGACGCTGACCGAAAAGTCCTCTCCTGGTGCTCCTACGACGTGGGCAACTCAGCCTTCGCAACCACCATTATGGCTGCAGTCTACCCGGTATATTTCAAGGAGGTGGCCGCCTTCGGGCTGGCCACGAACATTTCAACCGCCTACTGGGCATATGCTTCGGCCGTTTCCCTCTTTCTGAGCGCCTTTTTCGCCCCTATCCTCGGAGCGGCGGCCGACGTAAAGGGGTCGAAAAAGAGAATGCTCTTCCTCTTCACCCTGCTCGGCGTTCTCTCATCGGGATGCATGGCCTTCATCGGACCCGGAGACTGGAAGCTGGCCCTTTTTCTCATGATGGGCGGGACCATCGGTTTTTCAGCCTCCATGATATTCTATGATGCCCTTCTTCCTTCCCTCGTTCCAGCACACAGGATAGACACCGTTTCTTCCCAGGGGTACGCCCTCGGCTATCTCGGAGGCGGTATTCTCCTCGCGGCAAACCTTCTCTTTATCCGGTTTCTTCCGGGAACCGCAGGGGCACGGCTTTCCTTTCTCTCCGTCGCCCTGTGGTGGGCACTTTTTTCCGTCCCGGTCTTTCTTTTCGTGGACGAACCGCCTCCTTCTCCGGAAGGAAAGCATCTTTCGGGGGCGGCCCTTTTCCTGAAGGGACTGGAAAGACTGAGGACGACTTTCAGGGAAATCAGGAACTACAGGAACCTTTTTGTTTTCCTCCTGGCATTCTGGCTTTACAACGACGGCATAGGGACCATCATCCGAATGGCTGCAATCTACGGAGCCACCCTGGGTATTCCCATGTCCCACCTGGTGGGCGCGCTTCTGGTCACCCAGTTCGTGGGTATTCCCTTCTCCCTCGCCTTCGGCGTTCTGGCCTCGAAAATCGGCAGTAAAAGATCGATCCTCGCCGGGCTTTGCTTTTACCTCTGCATTACCTTCGCAGGCATTTTCGTCCGGGAAATATGGCATTTCTGGGCCCTTGCCATTGCGGTGGGAATGGTTCAGGGCGGCACCCAGGCAATCAGCCGGAGCTTTTTCGCTTCAATGATACCTCCGGGAAGAACAGCCGAGTTTTTTGGTTTCTACGACATTTCGAGCAAATTTTCCGGCATATTCGGACCGGCAGTATTTGGTTTCATCACCCAGGTAACGGGCTCCAGCAGACTGGCCATCGCCGTTCTTTCCTACACTTTTATTCTCGGCATCGTCATCCTCAGGAAAGTGAGGGGCTGATATCCTTGGCATTCCTCCGCAGCCTGGCGCTGCTTCTTCTTTATGCGGTTCTGATTTTTGCCGGTCCGCCCCGGCTCGAAGGAGCGACAGTGCTCGCCTCCGGAAGCAGCCTTGTCAGGACCGTGGCCATAACCTTTGACGACGGCCCCCACGATAAGCTCACACCGCCGCTGCTGGACATGCTCGATACCCTCGGCGTGAAAGCAAGCTTTTTTCTTGTGGGCTCCATGGCGGAAAAAAATCCCCGGCTCGTTCGGGAAATCCGCTCAAGGGGACATACCGTGGCAAATCATTCCCATACCCACAGGAGCTGCCTTTCGCTTTCGACAGAAGAGCTCGAGGAGGAACTCCGGAAATGTTCGGCCGTTCTCGAAGGCATCACTTCAGTTCCGGTACGGTTTTTTCGTCCTCCGGGAGGAAAATATGACAGGAAGACGGTGGAAAGGGTCAGGAAGAACGGCATGAAACTGGTACTCTGGGACATTAACAGCCGCGACTACACCGGAGTCTCTCCTTCATTCATAACAAACAGGACGGTCCGGAGGGCGGTACCGGGGTCCATCCTGCTCTTTCACTCGGGAGTAAAGGCGACCATCGATGCTTTGCCCGAAATAATCGGCCGTCTCAGGAAGAATGGATTTGAATTCGTGACGCTGGACGAAATGTTTTCCGCCTACATGGCAAATGCACCATTTCTCCTGACTGCAGAGGAAAGCACGTTCATTATCATGTGAGGGAGATGATTTCGTGGCTGAGTTTCTGGTTATTTCAACGGGAGGCACAATCGCATCGCGACCGGGAACGCACGGGCTGACGCCATCTCTTCCGGGAGAGGAGCTTCTCTCGGGCGTCAGGGGCCTGGAGCTTTTCGGCCGCGTCACGGTTCTGGATTTACTCTCCAAGGACAGTTCAAACATGTCGCCGGAGGACTGGAAGATGATGGCGGCCTGTCTCAGGGCCGAGGAAAGAGAATATGACGGATTTCTCATTCTTCACGGCACGGACACCATGGCCTATTCCGCTTCGGCCCTCTCCTTCTTTCTGCCCGGCTTTTCAAAACCGGTCGTCATAACGGGATCCATGCTCCCCATGGGTGATCCTGATTCCGACGCTGAAAGCAATATCCTTGAGGGTTTCACCTTTCTCCGTGCCCTGGCGGAACAGGGGAGAAAAGGCATTTCCATTGCTTTCCACGGCCACCTCATCCACGGCCCCCGGTCGCAGAAGATCCTGAGCCATGACTCAACCGCTTTTTCAAGCATAAATTATCATGAATTGGGCTGCATTCTGTCGGGAAAGGCGATTCTGGGGAAAGAACCCTTCCTCGCGGAAACCTACCCCGTGGACGTTTCATCTCTCTCCGTGGAAAACTCCATTTTCCTCGTCACCCTGTTTCCCGGTTTCAGGGCGAGGTACCTGGAGCACCTGACGGACGCCGAACCGCGGGCCATCGTCCTGGAAGCCCTGGGTCTGGGAGGTGTCCCCTACCTGGGTGAAAATCTCCTCCCGCCCATTGCCAGGTGCAGGGAGAAAAACATTCCAGTGATCATTACAACCCAGTGTGTCTACGGAGGTGTGGACCTGAGCGTCTACGAGGTGGGAAGAAAAACACTGGAACTGGGCGCAATCTCGGGGAAAGACATGACCCGGGAGGCAATCATAGCGAAACTCATGATTACCCTCCCCGCGGCAGGGCCTGACCAGTTGGAAGCCCTCCTTCACGAAAACTTCTGCGACGAGATTACCCCCGGAGAAGCCCCGGCTCAGGGGTAGATCTTCCTGAAGAGAAGGGATGCCGTATCCCGGTCCAGTTCAAGGAGTTTTTCGTATTGGGCCAGGGCCGAGGTGCGGTCTCCCAGCTCGATGAAACAGAGTCCGAGGTCGTACAGTATGGCCACTGAATCACTCCTGAAAACAAGCCCCTGCCTGAGAACCTCCACGGCCTCCTCGAAACGGCCGGAAATTCTGTATGCCCTTCCCAGGGCACCGTATCCTTCCGCAGTTTTTGGAGCCTCCCGGATAGCCGCCATGGCAGAAGCGAAGGACTCATCCCACCGCTCGAGCCGGGCAAGACTTTCGCTGTTACCTGCGAGCGCTTCAAGTGACCGGGGTTCGACGGCAAGATACATTTCGTACAGCCTGACCGCTTGCCCGTGGTCTCCCATCACACGGGAGGCATGGGCAAGCTCAAGGACTGCGGGAGGAAATCCGGGCATCAGGACCAGGGCCTGCCGCGCCGCGGAGAAAGCTTTGCCCGGCTCCCTGTTGAGGTTGTAAGCCTTGGCGAGTTCGGCCTGGGCAACGGCATCCTCAGGAGCTTCCGATGCCTTCAGCAGGGCTTCCCTGAGCCCTCCCGAGGCAGCCCTGCCGCCGAACAATCCGGAGGCCAACAGGAAAAAAAGAAAACACCACGCCGCTGCATCCCGCTTTCTCACTCTCCCCTTCGTTCCTTTTCCCTCCACAGTTCATCACCTTCCAGGCACGTATTGACGAACGCTTTCGCGTCCATCTCCCTGCGAATCCCGAACCGGGTGAGCACAAAATCATACTTCACCGGGTCCTCCGGAAGAAACAGTCTGAAAAGGCCTGTCACCTCAAGGGCCGTTTTCAGGTCGGGACTTTTCCGTTTCGTCAGTCCGAGGCACGAGCACATCCTGAACATGTGAACATCCATGGGGAAAACCAGGTTCTCCGGCCCGAGAATCTTCCAGCCCCCGGGATCGACTCCGTCTGACCGGACCATCCACTTGAGGAACAGGAACAGCCTTTTGCATGCGCTCCCGTCATCGGGCGAAGGGAGAAGGAAACTCTTCCCGAGACCGCCCGCCCCCCGGATTCCCCCGGAGAACAGGGCGGCAGCTCCAAGAAAATCCCCGCTCCGGCGGAGGCAGTCTTCAAAGTAAGTTTCGAGACGGCCGAACTCCCTGAGTACCTCCCCGATTCCCGCAAGAAACGAGGCCATTTCATCTCCGGATGTGAACCTGTGACGGAACCCTCCGAGGAGGCGGGAAAGCTCACCGGCTGATGTTTCCATAAGGAATGACCTGGGAGAAGCCCCCATGACCGAGAGCAGCCTGTCTGCGTTCCTGAGGATCTGGCCGACTCTTCCGTAGGCAATGGACGATACGGCAAGGGCCACAACTTCCCGTTCCTCGACCGTGTCAAACAGGTAGAGCTTTTCCAGAGGGTCCGGGGAAATGAACTCCCGGCGGTTCAGCCTGCTGTATGCGTCCTCGAAGCGGGGGAGAAAACCGGCAAGGTTCTGCGCTTCTTCGGACAGAATATCGTTGTTCGGCGGTCTCACCTTCCTTCAACTCCCGGAAAAAGAAGACGTTACTTCACCTGGTTAAAGACTGCGGAGGGAGCGTTCGCCGGTGATTTTCCCTTTTTCACCCTGTGATAGTTGGCATAGGTGAGAGGCGTTCCTTCCTTCAGCAGCTGGGCCTTCTCCACCCGGCCGACGATCAGCTTGTGGGTGAAGACATCCTGCACTGAAAGCACACTGAGTTCAATGCCTGCGAGGGTGTATTCCGTCACGAGGGGAAGGCCGCTCTCCCCGATTTCATAGGTGCATTCGCCGAACTTGTCGAACTCACGGCCACAGCGGAATCCGAACAGCCCAATGAATTTGAGCGGCACGGCATCTTCGAGGACGGAAATGGAAAACCTGCCGCTTTTTTCCACGAGCTCCGTGGTGTAATTGTCCCTGTGCAGGCACGCGGCCATACAAATGGGGTCAGCGGTCAGCTGCATGAGGGCGTTGATGATCTGGCCGTTCTTTTTTTCTTCATAGCTTGTGCTGAGGATGTACACTCCGTAATTCAAAGTAAACAGGGCTCTCGGGTCAATCTGAGCGTCCATGGTTGTCCTCCCTTGAATAAAAAATGAGCAGGAACACGAGGCTCCTGCTCAATGATACACCAGACCCGCATTGTGAGGATAGTCCGGAGAGCGACTAGTCCGCTTCTCTTCCCCCAAGCTCCTTGTCAAGCATGTACATGCCGTGCCTGCCTTCTCCTATCATCTCCAGCTTTTTCACGATCTCGTCGGCATGAGCCTCTTCCTCGACCTGTTCGCTGACGAACCACTGGAGAAAGACCTGGCTTGCATAGTCCTTTTCGGCCACAGCAAGATCCATGAGGTCGTTGATCCGCCTGGTGACATACCGCTCATGCTCATAGGCTCCCTTGAAGACTTCAAGAGCGGAAGCCCATTCCTCCTGGGGACATTCTATGGCCTTATATTTAACCCGTCCGCCCCGCTCGACGATATAGGAGGAGAATTTCATTGCATGTTCCACTTCTTCCTCTGCCTGGACTTTCATCCAGTGGGCCATGCCGTTCAGGTCCACCGAGTTCAGATATGCAGACATGGAGAGATAAATATAGGCAGAATACAGTTCAGCGTTGATCTGGTCGTTGAATGCGTCTTCAATCTTTTTACTGATCATTTTTAGAGATCCACCTTCCATAACCCGTGAATATTGCAGTACTCCCTGCTCTTCTTGGGAGCAAAGGCGCCGAAGACAGCTTCGGCAGGCTCACCCGGATTCAGGAATTTCCTGCAGATCCTGTCTCCGTCCATGATCTCGATGAACTCGATGTAATGTTCGTTCGTCATGGGGTGAGGAACGCTGCCCACCTTGACCTTGTTGCCTTCAACAACCGGAACATGCTTCTCGGTGGCCGAATCGGCGGTTTTTTCCTCGAGGAGCTTCATTGGCTGCCCGCAGCACACAAGGTCTCCCCCTCCTACGTGAAGGAGTTCAACAACATTGCCGCACAGGTCGCATTTAAAAACATCCAGCTTCTTCATCCCGTACTTTCCTCCTTTTGGCATGAAATGACGTTGTTATTTGTAAACGGATTCATTATAGCATTTATTTGTTCTTTTCCCAGAGAGGTCGTCAGGATATTCCCTTCAGCGCGGCAGACTGCCTTCATTCAATAGATCAGCTCGCCGATACATATATCGGATATCGTGCCAAGTTCTTTGTGGAGGCTGAACCCATGAAACCGACCCTAAAAATGAGCGCTGTTGCCCTTGTATTGTTCCTGTGTTTTTTGTTTTCGGCAGATGCTTACGCATCGGCGAGAAAAACAGTGCTTCTCCTGCCGGCGCTGAATTTCACGGATTTTGAAATTTGGGAAAGCAAATTTTACCCGGTCAATGTCCTTGAACAGAAAATGACTGAACACCTCGCTTCCCTGCTTCGAAGGGACCCTTTCACCGATGTCCGGATTCTCGACGAAACGGGAGCAGAACGATGGTTCGCCGGTGACCGCCGCCCCGGAGATGTTGCCGTCCAGATGGAGCTTTTTTCAGTTCTTGCCAAAGAGCGGGAGGTGCTCGGATCCTTCGAGAAAGCGGACGTTTCTCTCCGGGTCAGAGTGTATGACGGGGGAAGCGGGCAAATACAGGATTCCAGGATTGCTTCCGGAAAGGACCAGAGGTACACCTTCAATCCCGGAGACGACAGGCTGTATTTTCTAAACGCCCGGGAATACCCCGTTCTGGAAATACTCCAGACCAACCTCTTCAACCGGATACACAAGGACGGGCTCGACCTTCTCAGGCTGACCCCTCCCGACAAGGGCCAGAAAATGAGCAGGCCGACATGGAAACAGTTTTCTTCTACGTCACACTGGCAGGCCTTCAAAAACGCAATCGCCGATGCAGCGGGAGGAATATCCGGGATCAGCGACGAACAATTCTCCCTCATTGGCCGGATCATCGCACCCACTGCTGAATCGACTCCCCGGAGAAGAGAGTACATCATCACCCTCGGCCGAAAAAACTCACTGGCGGTGGGAGACATCCTCCAGGTGGTCCGGGGCGATACCTACGTTACCGTTGACCCGGAAAATCCTGTGGTCGTCGTTCCCAGGGTAGTGGGAAACGTGAAAGTCACGAAGCTGATGGATTCCGAATCGGTAGTGGTACTGATCAACGAAAAATCCAAAGATCCCGTACAGCTCAACGACCTGGTGCGAGCTTCGAGTTTCGGGACGAAAAAGGCGGCGCCTCTGAAATGAAGAAAACTGTTTGTATCGTCACGTGGCTCCTTCTTTTCTTTCTGGCGTTTCCCCTGTTTTCCGAAAACCTGCCGGCATGGGGAAACGGAGTGATTGTCACCGAGCCCGAAGGATCTGCTCCGAAACCCAAGCCTAAACCGGCAAAAAAATCACCGCCCCCCAAAATCACCGCTCCCGCACCGAAAAAGGACGTGCAGAAAGAACCTGAACCGCTCCTGAGGGTGAATCTTTCCCTCCAGCAGGGGCTTATTCTTCTTGAACAGCGCTATTTCACCAGGGCAACCCCCCTTCTTGAGCGGGCAGTTCTCGAAGAACCCGCCAATCCCCGGGCATGGCATGCTCTCGGAAGGGCATACCATGAGAGAGGATTGTTTTCCAGAGCACAGGAAGCGTACAAAAAGGCCCTTGCAGCGGAACCGGGATATCCTCCCCTGTCCAGGATTTTCGCCTATCCTTCGGGGGACGGACGAAAACCTCTCTGGGATCCCAAAAGACCGGCGAGGATTGAAGCCCTGCCGGCAGCGTCAGGGGGATTTGCAATCCTGCAGCCGGAAGAAGCCCCGTCACCGCAGCCCGAAGCTCCGATATACACTCCGCCTCTTCCTCATGAGACAGCGCAAAAAGAAATTCAGGCGCCTCTCACACCGGAAGCCTCTCCTGTTCCAAGGCAGGTTCCCTCCGGAAGAGGTAACGGCAAATTACGTCCCTTTGTCCCTGTCCGCATAGTTATAGCCCCCCGGACCGAAGAAAAGCCCGGCCAGGCGCAGGCAGAGGGCACGCCCCCGGCTCTCCCGGGACAGGATGTTCAGACCCCCGTGTACATTCCTCCCTCTCCCCCGGAAGGAAATCCGGACTGATATTCTTTCGCCTCGGGCTTTTCGCTTATATAATGTGAGGGTGAGAAGGGTGTCTCTTCCATTCACCGGGAAAACGTGCGGCACTCTTTGAAAGGAGGACTACCGGTCATGAAACGACTTCCGTTTTTTCTTCTCGTCTTGTTGTTTGCTTCTCTGCCGGCAGTGCCCGGCGAAGCTTCTTCCGTCTATGTCGTGGAGCCTGTTCTCGTTAACCAGCCGGTCTATGCCGGGATGAATTTTTACGTATACCGGCCGTACAATCTTCCGGAAGGTTGGTTTGTGACCTTTGACGGCTATCCGGTTGTGCGGACCTCATCCGGAGCCTGGGTCTACGGTGCAGCGAGCGGCAGCGGACTTGTACCGACAGCCTTTGTCGTCGGCTCCGTGAATCCGGCGTCTCTCAGCCTCGTTCAATACCCGGTTCCCGCTGCGGTGACATCGGTGAACCACGTACAGGTTCTTCCCCTTGCCGGTGTCTCCCATCCGACGATTCAGCCGCCTGTGCAGCCTTCCCTTCCTTCATCCTCCGGTATGCTGCTGCCGACCTATATACCCTCCTGGGCCACGAATCCTTCCTTTAACGCTATCGGTTCATGGAACCGCCTTGTCGACAGGATGGGGATTCTGGACAACCCGAGAGTTCCCATCGCATGGAAAGGAGACCGACCGAAGGCCATCTACGCCTGGACAGGCAGAAGCTGGTATCAGATGACATCCTCATCCATCGATATTCCTGAAAGGCCTTCCGAGATGCTGAAGGACCACCTGTACTCGCTCACAAGAATGGTCCACGGAAACAATATGCGCTGGAGCGACAGCGATACACCTCTCCTCGCCCACCAGGCCGCTGTGTGGGGATATCTCTGGATGGGCAGGCTCTCTCCTCTGGCAGATAATTAGAGTACGCGGAAAGGAGGCATTCTCATGAAAACCGGCAATGCCTTTTTACAGCCCCTTGTATCAATCCTGTCGGCGACAGCCTGTATATTTTTCTTTTTTTCTCTTACCGCCCATGCCGCTCCTCTTCAGCCTTTCACTTCGCCTGCGCTGATTTCCAAACCCGATTACCCGGACAGATTCACCGCTCCTTTTGCAGAACCTGCCGATCCTGCTCTGAAAACGCCCTTCCTTCTTTCCCGGGACGGATACATTTATTCCGTCGATACCCGGGGAGTGAGAATATACACTGTCCCGCTCTCCTACGGCCTTCCTGCTTTACCGGTCATGGTTCCCTATTTTCATGTCCCCGTGATTCCGGTATTACCGCAGCCGCTCATGTAGAGGGGGCCAGTTCCTTGGGAGCAGGCTTCCCGTCCCCTCCGGGGATGCTCCCTCCGCTGCGCTCTGGATGCTGCGCGACCGCGAGCGTATTTGTGTGTCATCCCGAACGGCCGAAGGACGGAGGGATCTCGGGGTTGGGTCTCTCCAGAATCAAACCCGAGATCCTTCGGCCATGATACCGGCCTCAGGATGACAAACAAGGGCAGATCCCTCGGTCCCCTCCGGGGATGCTCCCTCCGCTGCGCTCTGGATGCTGCGCGAGCGCGATCGCTCCGCTCGGGATGACAGACAAAAGAGCACGAAAAAAGCGGAGAATCTCCGGCCGTGGCCGGAAACTCTCCGCTTCGCAATGCTCTGTTTCAACTGTAATCCAATAAAAAAAGGACTT